>CAZEUM010000209.1:0-2511 GCA_964514765.1 uncultured Sulfurovum sp. | reverse complement strand
CTACTCATCATCTTCCCACCTTAACACTTCTTTATTTATTTTGGAAAAAGCAAACACTTTTTTACCTAAATCTTTTAAACTTGCTCCTATATGATAAACCTCATTATCATCAATTATTAAAAATCTATCATGATATTTGTTTGAGATTTTTACTTTGAGATTATGATACTGTGAATTGTACTTTTTTATGTCTAGATTTAACTGCTTTGATGGCTTGTGAGTGATGATTGTATACTGTAGTTTAGGGTACTTACTCAAAAGTATCAAAATACTATCATCTATATAATTATCAATAACTACTATACGCTTCATAGAAGATTTAAAAATCTTGTTTATCAAAACATAAGCATCATAAATCTCTCCATCATAAAAAATGCCTTGCAGTGTTGTCAGCTTGTCATCTTTTACTTTTGATTGTATATTTTGCATATCACTTTTTAACTTACTTACATCACTCTCTAACTCTGTAAATCTTTGATGAGTGATTCTTTCACTGTTTATAGCATAACCCTCTGTAATATAGTGCTTTAAAATCCTTGTTGCCCATTGTCTAAATTTTGTAGCTTTCTTGCTGTTTACTCTATACCCAACTGATATAATCACATCTAAGTTATAATGTAAAACTTCTCTTGTAACTTCTCTGCTACCCTCTTTTTGAACTATCCGAAATTTTCGGATAGTTGCATACTCAAAAAGCTCTTCTTCTTTATAAATTCCTTTAATATGGTCATTTATAGTTCTTACATCTTTTGCAAAAAGTATTGAAACCTGCTTTTGTGTTAGCCAAATACTATCTTTCTCTACTGAAATTTTTAACGCTATCTCACCATTGTCATAAACAACAATGTTACTCATCATAAGCCTCCAAGCCCGATATGTCTTTACCTTTGGCTAGTTTTCTAAGCAGAGGACTTAGCTCTTCCATGAGGGCTAGCTCTGCTACGCGTCTGTCTTTCCAGCCTAGCTCTAGGGGTTCAAAGAGGTCTGTGAGTAGCTCGCCGTCAAATATCATCCTGCCTAGTATGTGGTTAGTGAAGTCTTCAAGCCTTGCACTTTCTAGCTTGTGCTTTTGTGCCAGTGCTTTTAGGGCATTATTATTTTTACTTTCTCTAAAGTCTTCATAACCTTGTTTTATCTCTTCTTGATTAAGGGCTTTACCTGTCTCAAGTGCATTTATATAAGCGATAATTTCATCTTTTTCATCGCTTAGGTTGGCGTGAGATTGTAGTATGCCTATGAGTTGTTCTTTGGTTATTTTACTTTTTTTAGGATGTTCACTGTACTTAGCGATGAGTGTCATGATGTAATCATAGTCCACCACAGCAGAAGCAAAGAGTACAAACTCAAAATCAAGCTGTTTTACCGCGTCTGGAGCATCTGGGTTTTTGTCTTGTTCACCTTTAAGCCTTTTGGCTACATCTAGGTACACACCTTTAAAAGCTCTTAGCTCATCTTGAGGCATGATGCTTTCTATGGCTTTAGCCTGTTCTTGCGTGAGGTTAGTGTATTGTTCTAGTTTGGTTTTACAGCGTTGTACTTCTTTAAAGGTGTTGATGAACTCCGCTCTTGCTTCGTCGCCTTTTAGGTTGGCTACGTCTTGGGGTTTGTTCTCTAGTCCTTGCTGCTTCATAAACGCTTCTAGTTTTGCATTTGCTTTTTTAAACTGTTCTATGACTGTTGGGGCATCATCGACTAGCCATATTTCTTTAGGCGAGAGGTCGCTTTTACCTGAAAAAAGTGCTATAGCCTCATCTACCGCATCTTGCTGTGAACGAAAATCCAATACATTACCGTAGGGCTTAGTATCATTTAGTACCCTGTTGGTTCTTGAAAAGGCTTGTATGAGTCCGTGGTGTTTTAGGTTTTTGTCTACATACAAGGTATTGAGGTATTTGGAGTCAAAGCCTGTTAAAAGCATGTCTACCACTATGGTGATGTCTATCTTTTGGCTATGGGGTAGGTCTGCATTTGAGTATTTTTGGTCTTTGATGCGTGTTTGTACATCTTGGTAGTAGCCATCAAAGTTGTTTATGTGGTGGTTTGTGCCAAAGAGTGCGTTGTAGTCGCTCATTATCTCTTTTAGTGCTTCTTTCTTTTTGTTTGGCTCTACGGAGTTGTCTGCTTTTTCTTGTGGCAGGTCTTCTTGTAATTGAGCTACATCTTTGTTGCCCTCAGCAGGAGGGGAAAATACACAAGCGATGTTTAACGGTTTATAGTCTTCATTTGTGGCTTGTTGCTTTGCTTGTAAAGCTTTAAATGTCTCATAATATTCTATGGCATCATTGATGCTAGCTGTGGCTAAGACTGCGTTAAACTTCTTAGCAGCTGTAGCAGAGTCATGTTTTTTAAGTATGGCTTCTACGACTGCTTTTTTAGATGTTATGCTCTTGTCATTGTCAGGCTTAAAGTAATCTATATGAAATCGTAATACATTGGTATCATCTATGGCATGAGTGATGGTGTATTCATGCAGTGGCTCTTTATCTCCAAATATATCTTTGGTGGTTTTTA
>CAZEUM010000208.1:0-2513 GCA_964514765.1 uncultured Sulfurovum sp. | reverse complement strand
AAATGGAGCCTATTTTTGCTGAACTTGGTTGGGTCTAAGAAGTGGAGCTTCATACGCAATATAGCTATGAAAAAAATAAGGTGATTACCTTAGGAGCTTGTAGATTTAAATTAGATATGTAATTTGAGCTAACTAGAGTGCTTCTTTGAGGTGTTTTTTTACTCATGAAACTATTACACATTTTAAAGGAGTGTTATGTTTAAAAATATGATGGGTGAAATTTCGGTACTTTTTTCGTATCCAAAACATTTATTTGTACTGATTGCTAGATTGGTTATAGCTTATGGGTTTGTTAAACCCGTATTGATGAAACTTCAGGATATGAAAGATACTGCAAGTTGGTTTGATAGTTTGTCTATCCCCTTTCCTACATTTTTTGCCTATGCTGTGACAGGCACGGAAATAGCAGGGATTGTGCTTCTTATATTAGGGTTATTTACGCGATATATTTCTATATTTTTGTCCTTTATTATGCTAGGGGCTATGTTTTTTATACACGCTAAACATGGGTTCTCAGTAGGAGACAATGGCATAGAAATATCATTATATTATCTTTTATTTTTGTCTATTTTTGCTATATTTGGTGCAGGTAAATATGCTTTAGACCACGTATTTTTTAAGGATGGAAAAGATGAGTAATCAAGCGTTTTTTTCAAGTTTCTCACTTTTATCTGCAGATTGGGGTTCTTTATTTAAAGTATTACTTATCGTTATTCTTTTGGTACTTTTAAATATGTACATCTACGATAGGTTTGTACAACGTAAAAACCAGTTGCTCATTAATTTCCCACTTATAGGACGATTACGATATTTATTTTATATGTTACGTGGTCCTATGCGTCAGTATTTTGGAGATGAAACATTTTATGACTCTTTTGAAAAGCTAGAATGGGTCAATAACGCAGCTGCAAATAAAAACCCTTATCTCTCTTTTTCCCCAGCAAAACCTTATGGTAATCAAAAAACTCTTTTTAAACATGCAAATTTTGTAAAAGAGGTAAAAGAGGTAGAAGAAAACTTTTCGGTTATTTTTGGCAAGAATAGAAAGATACCTTATGTGAGTAAAAGTATCATTGGGCGTTCAGCCATGAGTGATGGTGCTATTTCTCCTGAAGGTACACGTGCCTTTTCTATAGGTGCGTTTAAGGGAAGATTCCCTATTAATACAGGAGAAGGTGGACTTACTTCAAATTTTTTGGCTCCACTCAATATTGCTGAGTGTAAAATCCATTATCTAGAAATTAAAAAAGGTACATGGTTTGCCAAAACGGTGTACAAGATTATACGATTTTTAACAAATAAAGAAGTCTCTCAACGTGTCTATAAAAAGATGGTTGTGCGTCAAAAGGACAGAGGTACTTTTATTTTTGATAATAAAAAATTGCTTTATTTTCGTATTGATTGGAATAAGAAATTAGAGAAATTTCCTATGAGTATTCCCGAAGGTGTACCAGATATTATTTTTCAAATGGGTTCAGGTTTGTATGGTGTACGTGATGATGAAGGGAAGTTTGACCCCGTTCGTTATCAAAAAGTAATGCGATTTTGTAGAATGACAGAAGTGAAGCTTGCCCAAGGTGCAAAACAAACCGGAGGTAAGCTCCTTGCAGAAAAAGTGAGTGATGACATTGCATATTATAGAGGTATCCACGCACATCAAGACCTCATTAGTCCAAATCGTTTTCCTTATGCGAAAGATATGGATACCTTTTTTAACTTTTTATCGGAACTTCAAGAACTCTCCTCTAAGCCTGTTGGTTTTAAAATAGTCATTTCTACAAAAGAAAACTTTGAGTTGTATGCCAAAGCCTTGCATAAGAGAAAAGAAGAGAGGCTAGGTATTGTAGATTTTCTTACTATAGATGGAGGAGATGGAGGAAGTGCTACTGCCCCATTAGAAATGATGAGTAAAGTAGGCTTACCCATACGTGAAGCTTTGATCATTGTGTCTGAAGTGTTAGCAAACTATGGTCTCAAAGAAGATATAAAAATTATTGCCGCAGAAAAAGTGCTTACACCTGATGATGCAATAGAACTTTTATGCCATGGGGCAGACTTTATCAATATTGCCAGAGGTTTCATGATTTCTGCTGGATGTATCCGTGCCAGAGAGTGTTCAGGGGCAGGAGGACGGAATTGTCCTGTAGGTCTTGCTACTATGGATGAAAGCAAAAGAAGTAAATACCTTGTATTGCAAAAAGCTAAACATGTTGTAAATTACCATAATAAGCTTTTGTACGGGGTCAGATCCTTGCTGGCAATCATGGGAAAATCAAGTGTTAGTGAACTTAGTCTGAGTGATCTTATGGAAAGAGCATCAAGTAAAACATGTTGATGAACTTGTAGACCACTAGTTTAATCACCTTTAAGATAAGATGTAATGAATAAAATACTGAAAGAACACTATGACAAGAATTAAAATTCAGTACAAGTGAGGCACTAAATGACGAGTCCTAAGCCAATCTACCCACTAAACGTTAAAAATAAATTTGTATTTAACTCCTCTGCACGAG
>CAZEUM010000207.1:0-2519 GCA_964514765.1 uncultured Sulfurovum sp. | reverse complement strand
CTTGTACATCAATTTTGAGTGCTTTTATTTGCTCTTTTAGTTTAGAAATTCCTGCCAATGGATTTACATTTTTAAGTTCTTTTTTGACCTCATTCATCTCATCACGCAGTGCTTTTACTGCAAGCACTGTAGCATTACCACAAATGGCTTCTATACGTCGTACCCCAGCAGAGACACCAGACTCTTTGCTTATTATAAACAGTCCAATTTGAGCAACATTACTTACGTGCGTACCTCCACAAAGTTCAGTAGAAGCATCACCCATACTTACCACACGTACTTCATCGCCATACTTTTCACCAAAGAGTGCCATAGCCCCAGAATCTTTGGCTTCTTCTATGCTCATTACGTCTGTTTTGGCAGGTATGGCACGAGAAATCTTATCGTTCACCCATGCTTCTACTTTTGCTACTTCATCGCTAGTCATAGCCTGAGGATGAGAGAAGTCAAAACGCAATCGTTTATTGTCATTAAGGGAACCTGCCTGAGAAATATGCTCACCCAAGACATCCCTAAGTGCCGCATGAAGTAAATGTGTCGCTGAATGATGCTTTTCTATTTCGCTTCGTGCTATATCTACTAGTGCTTCTACCTCATCACCCACACTTAAGTCACCGTCTACTTCACAAAGGTTCATATCTAAGAATTTTTTAGTATCAAGTACTGGCATGCCATCCAATGTTCCTGTATCGCCAGTTTGTCCACCAGACTCTGCATAAAATGGTGTTTTGTCGAGCAGTACCCAACCTTTGCCATCTAGCATTGTTGTTTCATTAAAGTCTTCATCAAGAAGTGCCAAGACTTTAGCTTTAGCTACCGTACCTGCATAGCCTACAAATTCATTGACCCCAAAGCGTTCTTTAAGCACTTTAAAATCACCTGTGGTTGCTGCGTCACCCGTACCTTTCCAGCCTGCTTTTGATTGTGCTTTTTGTGCATCCATTTTTGCAGTAAATGCATCCATATCTAGTGCTATCTCTTTTTCACGTAACATATCTTCTGTTAAATCCAGAGGAAAACCATATGTATCGTAAAGCTTAAAGGCTACTTCACCATTAAAAGTTTCGCTACTAAGCCATGTGGGTTCATTTTTTAGTTTTTGTTCTAATGCTGTAAACATCGCACTTGCATTAAAGCCATAAGGTCTTTTGTTGGTACTTGTTGCTCTGTCTTTATTGTAATGCATTCTTGCAAGTTCTTCGTTAAAAAGTTTTATACCTGCTTCAATAGTCATAAAGAAACGCTCTTCTTCCATTTTCATAGAGGTTTTAATGGCTTCTTCTTTAGACCCAAGATAGTCATACTGTCCACCCATTAACGAAACCAAAGTATCTACAAGTTTATACATAAAAGGCTCACGTAACCCTAGTAAATACCCATGACGGATAGCACGACGCATAATACGTCTAAGCACATACCCTCGTCCTTCTTTGTCAAAATTTACACCTTGGGCTAGTAAAAATGAACATGAACGCAAGTGGTCTGCAATGACTCTATATGAAGCAGAATTTACTGCATCAAAGTCATAAGGTCTGCCTACGAGTTCACCAATTTGAGCTAAAAAAGGCATAAAGAGTGAAGAATGATAGTTGTTGGTTTTACCCTCTTTTATGGCTACAACACGCTCTAGTCCCATGCCTGTATCTATGCTAGGTTTTGGAAGTGGATTGAGTGTACCTGTCTCATCTCTAAAATACTGCATAAATACCAAGTTCCATATTTCTAAAAACCTGTCACCTTCTCCACCCATTTTGTCCTCAGGTCCGTTAAAATTTTCTTCTCCTTGGTCATAAAAAATCTCAGAACATGGTCCGCATGGTCCTGTGTCACCCATCTGCCAAAAGTTATCTGCATCACCAAAATACACAATGCGATCTTGGGCAATATGTTCTTTCCATAACTCAAAGGCTTCTTGGTCGGAGTCATGAACTGTAACCCAAATTTTATCTACAGGAAGGTTCAAGTACTTTTCAGAAGTGATAAACTCCCAAGCATAAGCAATGGCTTCTTTTTTAAAGTAGTCTGCAAAAGAAAAGTTTCCTAACATTTCAAAAAGTGTATGGTGACGTGCTGTATAACCTACGTTATCAAGGTCGTTATGTTTTCCTCCTGCTCTTAAACAGGTTTGAGAAGAGGTTGCTCTTGGCGTGTTTGGTATGGGTGCATCACCCGTAAAAATATTTTTAAACTGTACCATACCTGCATTGGTGAACATAAGTGTTGCATCTTCGGGTACAAGTGGGGAAGAAGGTATGAGCTGATGCCCTTTGCTTTGAAAAAAGTCTAAATATGCTTTTCGTATATCCATTATCATAATATCCTAAAAAAGTGAGAGATGATCTCTCATGAAATAATTAAAGATATTTTATCGAAAATGTGGTTATTGTGAGGTAAAAAATAGATGCTATACTTTTATTTTTTTCGTGTATGATAGTTTTTAATGAAATACAAATAGGTAAACCCCATGAACAAAATAGGACTAGGACTAGACTTTAACAATATATGTATCGATTATAACA
>CAZEUM010000206.1:0-2552 GCA_964514765.1 uncultured Sulfurovum sp. | reverse complement strand
GCTATATTTGATCTTGTTAAAGCCATATTTGAGGAAGAGGTTTTAGGTAAAGAGAAAAAAGAAGGCGCAGGAGATGGGCATCAAACGATGATACGTTTCTTAGGTTCTATCATTATTGCACTTTCTATTGAAGCTTTGATGCTAGTCTTTAAGTTTACACTGACCGACCCTGGGCAACTCATATATGCGGTATATCTCATAGCTAGTATTTCTTTCTTGATTATAGGTTTATCTATTTATATTAAATTAAATCAAAAACCATCAAATAAGTTTGAATAATGAAAATAGATATTATTCACAGTAAAAAACTTATTATCTTTGATATGGATGGCACCCTAATTAACTCTTCTATTACTATTGCCAATTCTATTAATTATGTACGTAAAAACTTAGGTTTAAAGCCAATGGATGAAGAAACTATCTTACGTTTAGTAAATGACCACACCATCAACCTCGCACAGACTTTTTACCATGCTGAGACTTTTGATGCAGACCATGAAAAGTGGTTTTCAGAGTACTATAGTAAAAATCATGGCACAGAACTTGTTCTGTATGAAGATATTAAAGAACTACTATTGACACTAAAATCGCAAGGTAAAAGCCTAGCACTTGCTACCAATGCCTATAGGGTTTCTACCATACAGTCATTAACTCACTTAGGGATTTATGATATTTTTAATGCCATAGCTTGCTATGATGATGTAGCACAAGGTAAACCTCACCCCGATATGCTCTATAAAGTGCTTGATGAACTAGGCTACAAAAAAAAAGAAGCACTCTTTATAGGGGATGGACCACGTGATGAAGAGGCAAGTAAAAATGCCAAGATAGATTATATTATGGTTGATTGGGGTTTTTCAGAACATGATGATGCAGTAAAATCAGTGGAGGAATTAAACAGAATACTGCTCCCTCCTATTTGATTTAGATATTTATTTACTTTTAATTTTCTTAATTTTCTCAATTTTACCTGTTTTAGCGTTAATATACATTTCATATTTATTTTTCTCAGAAAAATATTCTACTTCCCAAACCAAAATATCTTCCTCTTTTTCTAGTTCAAGTTCAACAATTTTCGCCCCAGGAATAGTTTTTTTTACGATCTTTATTGCTTGTAGTAGATTTATTTGGACAGAATTAAGTAGGGTGTATTCTTGGGCTATAGTATTCTTTTTTTTATCAGCAACAATATCAGATTTTGGGGAAGATACAGAAAAGGTGGTAACCAACGCCATAAGTAGTGCAGTTTTCATAATTAAACTCCTATAGTTTTAAATATATTTTTGTAAAAATTACCTAATTATTAGGTACTCCAAAGTATATCTTTCTTATCCTAAAAGATACAATGTTTTATGAATTATTTTTTATCTACTACTCACAACAAGACCCACCACTACTCTTGTCTTTCTTCTCAAAGTATGATTTTGTCATATAATACAAGACCAATCCCCAAAGTATCACAGAGGATACCGTAGCGATGATTCCACCTTCTTTTTCCATATGTATGAGCGAAGTAGGGTCAATAGCTGAGGCATCAAAAATGTAGTCTAAGCCCAGTCCAAATACTATGCTTCCTATAATGATACTCCCTAGGTAGATAATGAGTGACTTAGTACCCAACATTTTTTTAACCACAGCAATGGTCACTGTGTTTGTAGCAGGTCCAGCAGTAAGAAAAACAAAAGCAGCCCCAGCACTTACACCAGAGAGCATAAGACCCGCAGCAATTGGTAATGAAGCTGTTGCACATACATACATAGGTACAGCGATGGAAATAGCTAAGAGGTAAGAAAACCATGAGTTATCAGAGAGCAACTCTGCAAGGTTATCTGGAATGGCTATAGTGATAATCGCACCTATAATTAGACCCCAAAAGAGTGGCTTGGCTATATCAGAAAAAAGGGTTCCAAATGCATATTTTATCCCAGCAACAAATGAAAACTTTTTTTTATCATTACTAAGACTTACAGAACATGACCCTTCACTTTTAAATGCATTTATAGCAAAATTTGTACTTGTTTGTGGTGCTACAGTGGAAAAGTTGAAATTAGGGGTCCTAGAGACCATACCCCTAATTTCTTCTTTGTCAAAGATATTGGTGAGTATTCCCGCAATCATGGCGATAATCATAGAGGTTATAGTACGATACAGCATAAATATCCACCCAAAAATACCATAGGTAGCCATAATGGAGTCTACCCCCGTAATGGGTGTAGAGATGAGAAAAGAAAGTGTTGCACCCTTAGATGCACCAGACTTTTTAATAGCCGTTGCCAGAGGTATGACTCCACAAGAACATACAGGTAATGGTATGCCAAAGACTGTAGACTTTAACACAGAAGAGATGTTGTCTTTGCCTAAATGTTTGCTAACTATGCTGTCAGGCACCAACTCATGTAAAATGCCTGCAAAAAGTAGCCCAAAAAGTATGTAAGGTGCCATAGCAATGCTTAAACTCCAAAGGGCTTCAAAAAAATGGGTAATTTCCATAGATAATCCTATTTATTATTGTAAGTAACTATGCACTAAGGATATCAAAAATATCTTAAAGG
>CAZEUM010000205.1:0-2552 GCA_964514765.1 uncultured Sulfurovum sp. | reverse complement strand
TGTGACCTTTTTCAGAAGTCTAAATCTACCATAAGTGAGCATATAAAAAACATATTTGAAGAGAATGAACTTAATAAAGAAGCAGTTGTTCGGAATTTCCGAACAACTGCTGGTGACGGTAAAAGTTATGCCACTAACTTTTATAATCTTGATATGGTTATTTCTTTAGGATATAGAGTAAAATCTCTACAAGGTACTAAGTTTCGTCAATGGGCGACACAAAGACTCAAAGAATACATAGTAAAAGGTTTTACTATGAATGATGAGTTACTAAAAGAAGTAGGTGGTGGCAGTTATTTTGAGGAACTCCTTGCTCGTATACGAGACATACGAAGTTCTGAGAAAGTATTTTGGCGAAAGGTACTTGACATCTATGCAACGAGTGTAGACTATGACCCAAAAGCAGAGGCATCAGTGATGTTTTTTAAAACAATACAAAATAAAATGCACTGGGCATCGCATGGTAACACTGCTGCTGAAATAGTGTATCAAAGAGTAGATGCCTCTAAAGAAGATATGGGCTTGACCAACTTTAAAGGGGCAAATCCAACCAAGAAAGAAACACAAATAGCAAAGAATTATCTTGATGAGAACGAATTAAATATATTAAACAGAATGGTAACAGCATATATAGAAGTAGCAGAAATACAAGCTATGAACCAAGAAGTTATGTACATGAAAGACTGGATAAGTAGGTTGGATGATTTTCTAAGAATGACAGGTAAAAACATACTTGAAAATACAGGTAAAATAAGTCATACTAAAGCCATGAAAAAAGCAAATGAAGAATATATAACCTATAAAGAGAGAAGAAAAAATGAGCTCTCAAAAATAGAAGAAGACTTTATAGAGCAACTAGACAGTAAAATAAAGAAACTGAAACAATAGGAGACAAATAATGCTCATACAAAAACAACTAGCCATTAAACAGATAGAAGAATACTGTAAAAATAGAATACCAGAACACGCATAACATCAAGTACAGTCAAAATATGAACTTGAAGCAAATACGATTATCCTCATTTTGTATATTTTGGGGATAGAGGAGAACATATGAAATATACTAACATTTCCACCCAAGACATAAAACAAGCATTTGACACAAGAAGCATAGCTAGAGGATTGAAGTACTACCATGATGGGGCAGTCGTAGGCTTTGAGACTAGTGAAGGTAAAAATACCTTAGAGATAAGATCTACCGTTTCAGGTTCATACATGTATAAGCAAGAGATAGATGTGGATTATGAGTCTTATGGTGTTATCATAAATGGAGAGTGTTCTTGTCCTGTAGGTTATAACTGTAAACATGTTGTAGCTGTCATATATAAATTAAAATATGAGTATGGTGCAGCTCAAAATGCAAAGGCTACACTTAAACCCCCTGAAGATGCGTGGCTAGATAGTCTTATGTCTCTTCATAAGAAAGACGAGACAAAAGCTATTGTCGCGAATATACCAAACAATGAAGACTTTTTAATTTATCGTCTTTTTATGGAAAATTATGGAGACAATGAACTTAATTTTTATAAAGCTAAAATACTTAAAAGTGGTTCACTGTCGAAGGGAACAAAACTCTCGAATGAGAATTATTTATATCGCTATAACTACTCCTATGAGTATATTAACGACTTAGATAAAGAGTTGGCCGCATTGTTTAGCGACTTTAGCCATGGGTACTCTCGTGATATTACTTTTCGTGATGAGTATGGGGCAATCATGCTTAAAAAAACAGTAAAGAGTGGGCGATGTTTCTTTAAAGATTCCTCCACCCCTTTGCGATATAGTTCAGAAAAGAAAATGCTAGAGTTTGTCTGGCAAGAAGAAGATGGTGAGTCTTGGCTTAGTTCAAACCTGAGTGATGATGAGTTTTTATTTTCAAGTACTACACCCCCTCTGTGTGTAGACGTGAAAAATGATACCCTTTGTGAGGTGGAAAGTACCTATGAAAAAGAGATGCTGAAAATTATGCTAAAAGCACCAAAACTTTCTTCCCAAAAAGCAACACAACTGGTACAGAAAATCTTACATGATGCACCAGACATAGCATTTCCTTTGCCAAAGTCATTTGAGATAGAAGAGATAGAGTGTGTGCCTATGCCTCACCTTTATTTATATGGTGAGCAGATACAAAGTGACAAAAGAATGCACCTCATGCAACTTTCTTTTGAGTATGAAGGAGAGTATTTTGAGAACTATTTGGAGGGTTCTAGCCACATAGTGAGTAGAGATGACAAAACATTAAGAATCAAAAGAGACTTAGAAAAAGAAGAGTCGTACAGAGAACAAATAGAGTCTTTGGGCTTTACATACAACGACCACCCTTCTATAAAAGCTTACACAAGCACAGTCACAACTACTATGCAAGATGCCATAGAAAGATGGAGGGTTTTTAGAGAAGATGTCATTCCTAAACTACAAGTTGAGGGTTGGAAAGTAGAGATAGATGAGAGTTTTAAGTACAATTTTGAGTATGCAGAAACGATTAGTCTGGAGGTTACACAAGAGAGTGAGGTCAATGACTGGTTTGAAGTCTCTTTTGGCGTAGACATAGG
>CAZEUM010000204.1:0-2563 GCA_964514765.1 uncultured Sulfurovum sp. | reverse complement strand
TTGAAGGTATTAAACCGATTCACTTTGATTTTCAACTTGAAGAAGCTGCAAATGACTTGAGTCTACCTGTAGAACTTATTGAAGAATTTGTAAATGATTTTATTGAGCAAGGACATAAAGAAACAAAAAAAATGCTTGAAGCCTATGAAAAAGGTGACTTGGATGCCATTCAAAAAATAGGACATTTACTCAAAGGGGCTTCTAGTAACCTTCGGATTAATGCATTATCAGACACACTGTATCAAATTCAATTTTGTGAAGACCCAAGTAATTTGGAAACTTTCATCAAAGAGTACTGGGGACATTTTTTGTCTTTCGAAATTCAAATCAACGTATTAGCAAAATAATAAGGAAATAGATATGACTATACGCAATAGACTTAAATTCATTGGGATGGTACCAATTACCCTACTAATTCTACTTTCAAGTTATTTTTTCATCACTTCATACTTAAACTTTGAAAAAGCCAATGAACTTAGAATAACATTAATTAACAATGCCACCTTAAGCAAAACACTCATAAACATAGGTAAAGAGAGTGGACTAACAGCTCTTTTTTTAGGTAGTGATAAGAAAGAATTTGCAGGTGTACTAAAGAAACAACGAAAAACTTCAGATGAAGTTTTTGAAGACACTAGATATAAAGTAATAACAGACCACGAAGCTTATTTTCCTGCACTAATAGCATTTCTAGGTCAAGAAAGTCCTCTCAATAATAATACCTCATTTAATACCTTTCTTGCAAATATAGGCAAACTTGAAGGTCTAAGGAAAAAAATTGACACCGAAAATGTAGATTTTAACAATATTGTCTTAAATGCCTATACAAAATCCCTTTCCACCCCTATCCTTGAGAAGCTTTTAACAATCAAAAGCTACCCACTCGATACTGAGATTGCATCCCTTATCTCTACACTTATGCAACTCTATACTGCTAAAGAAAATGCAGGACTTGAAAGAGGACTTATTGCTTATTACATGAGCAAAAGATTTTCTATATCCTTTGATAAGATTGCATTATGGGACAGCTTTAAGACCAAAGCGAACGTCTTTGATATTAAACAAGTAAGCAACCCAAAGTTACGTCAGAAGCTAGAGAGATTATTCAATAATCCTCAATCTGCAAAGATGCTGAAAGAACTTGCCATGACTTCATCTGCCATTCAAACTGATATTGATAATGGAGACTATGCAGAAGATGCCATTGACTGGTTTGCACTTCAAACTAAAAAGATTACCTTACTTTCAAAAGCTGAACTCATCGTTGCTGATGTTTTATGGAATAAAAGTGAAGTCTATTTACAAAAACAACTTTTACTTCTTATAATTGCTTCATCCATTTGGATACTTGCATTTATTTTGGCATATTTAGGATACACCACTTCAAGAGATATTACAAGAAATATTAAAGAACTTGAAGATGTACTAAACAAGGCTGTTAATGAGATGAAAAACTCCGATCAATACCTTAGTTCAGATGCCCTTGCCATTGAAAATATTGAACTCGATACCCACGAAGGTACAAAAGAAGCCTATAAGTTCCTTGAAGAGCTTATAGAAACTGCCAAAGATGATAAACTCATTGCCCTTCAGGCAAATGAAGCAAAATCACTCTTTCTTGCCAACATGTCTCATGAAATTCGTACCCCACTTAATGGTATTGTTGGGTTTACCGAAATTTTACGCAGTACCAAGCTTACAGAGGAGCAAGATGAATTCCTTTCAATCATTGACAAAAGTTCAGAAAACCTTCTAAGTATTATCAATAACATTCTTGACCTTTCAAAGATTGAAAGCAATAAAATTGAAATTGAAAATATTGTATTTGATGCGGCTGAGGAGTTTGAATCGGCTGTTGAAACGTACGCCGTAGCTGCTACAGATAAGAATATTGATTTAAATTACTATATGGACCCATTAATATCTACAAAACTCAAAGGTGACCCAACAAAAATCAAAGAGATTATAATTAACCTTCTTTCCAATTCTGTGAAGTTTACTTCTTATGGTGGGGAGATTAACCTAGTCATTAAAAGAATGATAGATGAAGATGATATTAGCCGTATCCATTTTTCAGTAAAAGACAATGGTATTGGTATGGAAAAAGATCAGCAATCCCGTATTTTTGATGCCTTCTCGCAAGCAGATGTTTCTGTTACTAGAAAATATGGTGGTACAGGTCTAGGTCTTACAATTTCTAGCCAATTTGTTGAACTCATGGGTGGAGAACTTGAGCTTGAAAGTGCTAAAGACCATGGCACTACTTTCTACTTCTCTTTGCCATTAGAAGAGGTCATATCTACCGAAGCAACCTATGCTCATGCCTTTAGTGACCTTACCATAGGTAAGTATACCCAAGATATTCCAACAAAGCTTGACAGCTATTTGGAAGATTACTTTAAATACTTTGGTTCATCGGTTAGACACTTTGAATCTATAGCAGAACTTAAAGAACTTGATAAAAACGATATATGTAAAAATTACTGGATTGATATAGATAAAGCAAAGCAAAATATTATGGATGCTATCCATCATATGGATAAGTCTAAACTCATTGTTATTG
>CAZEUM010000203.1:0-2570 GCA_964514765.1 uncultured Sulfurovum sp. | reverse complement strand
GAGGTGAAATAAGAAAACTTGTTTTACTGGTCTGAAATTTGGGGAGCATTATAAACATAATCATGAAATAAACACACTAAAACAATATCCCAACTAAAAGCAGCCTGCAAATCTATCAAAGAAAAACTAACTACAAGCAAGAAGGAAGCTAGCCAATTACAAGAATTATTTAATATCGAGCTAAATCGGTTTAAAAATAATGTCGTTCAATTTCAAAGTAAGTTATTAGATTTGGTGCTCAATAACTATATTAATTGTCCAGTTTCACCACGTTATACCAATTTAACCAAACTAAAAGCGATAGCTTGATACCATATCAAATCTTTCAACAAAAAGGATTTATATCATCTATTGCGTAGGCAATAGACCAAGTCTACCACTCGAATGCAAAAATAAATCAGCACTGCTGTGAACGAAGTGAGGAAATACCCTTGGAGCACAAGAGAAAGAATACAGCACTCTACTTTAAATAACAATGAACTGTCTATCATGCACAGTGTAAGTGTTAAGACTATTTCAAAGTGGAAACATAGAGATTTTATAAAAGATAAAAGTTCAAGACCAGATACTATAAACTATACTCTTACACTTTTAGAACAAGAGATAATCGCATCCATAAGAAGACTGACATGGATGCCATTAGATGATTTAAAAAAATTTTGTTATAATATAATTTCAACATAAGACACGGAAGCTTACGAAAGGATCTTAAGGTCAAGACCCCTTTCGAGGCTCTACAGAATTGGTTTCAAACGAAACCTGAATTATTTAAGATTGCACCAAATGAGTTTCGGGCTTATGCTTTTAGAGAAGTGGAACAACGTGGTGGAACTTAACAAGTATATATGTAACAGATAAAAAAGTGCAAAATTTTGTTGTATTAAAGGTTTTTTAATGGATTCAGTAGATATAATTTGGGAAATTTTTATTAATTTTTTAGAGTTTTTCATGCTTGCTATGGTGCTTATGCTTTTTGCCCTCTTTATCTATGATAAATATGTCCAACGAGCACGTTCTCTTCTTATTAACTACCCTGTCATAGGTCGTATGCGTTATATATTTGAAGCACTTAGGGAACCACTGCGTCAGTACTTTGCTGAAGAGAGTTTTTATGAATCAAAAGATAAGGTTGACTGGGTATATAAAGCATCAAAAAACCTCCCTAACTATCAGTCTTTTTCAGTAAATCAATCTTTTTCAGGTTCAAGGTTTGTCCTAAAACACTCTGGGTTCGTTCTCAATGAAGAGGAAGTAGATGAAGATGCTACAGTTTTATTTGGGGCCAACAGAAAGATTCCATTTACATCTGAGTCTCCTATACTACGTTCAGCCATGAGTGATGGTTCTCTTAGCCCTGAAGCTATTCAAGCATTTAGTATAGCAAGCTATAATTCTGGACTAACAGTAAACACAGGCGAGGGTTCACTTACTTCTAATCACCTCTTTACACTAAAACCTGATTTAGATGACTGTGATTACCTTGATATCATTCCTAGTACTCCTTATGCAGAATTTATATATAAAGTTGGTGCTTTTTTCTTTAACAACAAGGTTGCCCTTAAATGGTATAGAAATATTCTTCTTCATGAAAAAGCACAAAACACATATACATATGATACATCTAGCCATGTTCTTTTTCGTGTAAACTGGGATGCCCCTCTTGATAGTTTCCCTTCAACCGTACCTGATACTATCGGAAATATAATCTTTCAAATGAGTTCTGGGCTTTATGGCGTACGAAATACAGATGGTAAGTTCGATGAAGAAAAATACAAAAAAGTAATGAAATTTTGTCAAATGACAGAAATAAAAATTGCACAAGGTGCTAAACAAACAGGTGGGAAACTTGCAGCTGCGAAGGTTACAGCTGACATTGCTTATTATAGAGGTGTACCTGAGGGAGAAAATGTATTTTCTCCAAATAGGTTTCCATATGCTGACACTACAGAAGATTTACTTGACTTTGTGCAAAAGCTACAAAACCTGTCAGATAAACCTGTTGGTTTTAAAATAGTTATCTCAGATGCTCAAGCTGTAGAAGAGTTAGCAGAAGCTCTTGCATCAAGAAAGGCTACTGGTAAAAATCTTCCTGACTTTATCACTGTAGATAGTGGAGAAGGTGGGAGTGCTACTGCACCACTTGAACTAATGGAGTCAGTAGGCCTTACAACAAACAATGCTTTATATATTTTAGATACGATGCTTAAACAAGCTGGACTTAGAGAAGACATTAAAATCATAGCAAGTGGTAAAGTGCTAACACCTGATGATGTCATCATCACCTTAGCTATGGGAGCTGATGCAGTTGGTATGGCACGTGGATTTATGATGAGTGGTGGTTGTATTCGTGCTCGTATGTGTGCTGGATTTGGTTCACATGTTTGTCCAGTAGGCTTTGCAACACAAGATGAGAAAAAACGTGCTTCATACCTTGTAGTTAAACAAGCCACGAAGATAGGAAACTACCATAAAAACCTTCTAAAAAGCATGAAAGTAGTACTTGCTATCATGGGCAAAAAGAACATTAATGAACTTGATAGGAGTGCTTTAACATACACAAATCGTAATGG
>CAZEUM010000202.1:0-2612 GCA_964514765.1 uncultured Sulfurovum sp. | reverse complement strand
TATCTATGTTGGTTTTAGGTGTTGTACCTACATCAAGCGTAATATAGCTTTGTTCACCTACATTTCTATTTTTAAATTGTTCTAAACTCATCTTTGCTCCCTTATGCCAATATCACTAATGCTGTAATGACAACATTTATCATGGCTATCGGCATCAATACTTTCCAACAAAACCACATAAGCTGGTCTGGTCTAACATGTGGCCATGATGCTCTTACCCATAACATCAAGAAGAAGAAAAATGATATCTTCAATATAATAAATAACCATCCCAATGTCCCCTCAGCATTATAACCTCCAAGAAATATTACAGAGGCTAGCACTGAAATAGTAATCATATTTGCATATTCACCAATGAAAAACATACCCCATCTCATACCTGAATACTCCGTTGCATACCCAGAAACTACTTCTGCCTCATGCTCAAGTATATCAAATGGTGTTCTGTTGGTCTCCGCAAAACCTGCAATAAGAAAAAGTACAAATGCAACTGGTTGCTGCCAAATCATCCATGAACCTATGCCCCCTGATTGATAATCATTAAAATCAACAAAAGAGAGTGAACCCACGAGCATCACAGGCACTAAAATAGAAAGTGCGGCAATCAATTCATAAGACAAAAATTGTACAGCAGTTCTTGATGCCCCAATAATACCCCATTTGTTTGCCTGAGACATACCTGCTAAAAGTGGTCCATACAGACCTGATGCCATCATACCAAGTACAAACAATATACCAACATTTAAATCAGATGCAATAGAAGGCACAAAAGTACCCCCTATAATAGGCATAAATTCTGGTACTCTAAAGTCTGGAAATACAGGTACAGCTCCCAAAGCGATGAATGCCGTGGCTGCTGTAATAATTGGTGCAATCATAAAAATGAGTTTATTTGCATTTTGAGGGATGATGTCTTCTTTGGTAAAAAGTTTGATACCATCTGCTGCAATTTGCAATAAACCATAAGGTCCTACATGCATTGGTCCAAGACGTCTTTGCATAAAAGCCAATACTTTTCTTTCTATAAATGTACCAAAACCTGCCAAGGCTGAAATAATCGCTAAGATAAGGATAGCTTTTATAAGCACCCCTACCCAAGTGACCTCTGGTAGTATGTTTACTGCTTCCATATTACACCTTTCTCAATGTTACTGTTTTATAGCGTGACTCTCCAAAGAGGTCATATACACCAAGTGCCGCTTTAAAGTCTGAAAGTTTCATGATATCACCTTCAATTTTTTTATGTGCAAATACATCTACGGTAATACTTCCATCTTCAAAAGTAATTTCTACTTTTTCACCTAAGTCCTCTGCTTTTTTAGGGCTAACGTAAAGTCCAAATGGCTCTTTTATCTCATGTGCTTTATCTGAAAAATCAGAAAATTGTCTTACTGGGTTACAACGGTAAACAATTTCACCTTCAAGAGCCAATGTTTCATCAAATTTTTCAACTTCAGGCATCTCAACATCTTTTTGTGTAATATTTAACAAATATCCTCTGTCTTCTGTACCATTATTAAGATATTTATTTGGAAGCTTGTCAAATTCAACTTCTTTATATCCTTTGTCTTTTGGAAGATTTTTTGTCCAATCAATAGTAAGTTCAGGAGCTCCAACTAATTCTTTCATCAAGTCATTAAGTTCATAGCCACCAAACGCTAAGGCAGCGTTTGTAGGAACAACTCTTTTTGATAAGTTTGTAAATGTACCTTCTTGCTGATTCATAGCTGGCATATCTAGAACATTATCATTCTCTTTTGCATCACCAAGGGCACAAAGTCTAAAGTCTCCATTTTCATTATATCCAACAGTATATCCTGTCTGTTCATCATCTAAATCACAGATAAGTGCAACACCTAGTGCATTTGCCTTAGGTGGACACATAACTACATTCATATCACAGGTCATTTCAATTAAGGCTACCAGTTTTGCTAAATTTTCTGCTTTTGGATGAAAATAAAAATCTTCACCAACCATAATAGAAAATTTTTCTTTCTTTTTCATCATTTTTGTAAAAGTTTCATCAAATTTATCTGAATTACCTCCAAGTAAATCTACTAAACCATTTACTGTAACAGTAATTTCTTTTTCTACTTTTTCTTTTACTTTTTTACTAACTTCTTCTTCTTCGCCAGTCTCAACATTAAGTACCATTTCTTTTACTGTTTTTTGTACCATTTCAGTAATAGTCTCTGTTTTTGTACTTTTAAAGCTTTCAATGTGCTCTTTTACATCTTCAGATAGCTTCTCTTTGTCTGCAAATAAATCCAGGACCAAATAAAGTACTGCTTCTTCGTATCCAACTTTATGCGTGAAACATTGTAAGGATTTTCCAAAGGTAGGGATAACAGTATCTCCTACAGGATGAAAGTAGAAGGCCGCAGCTTTATTCATTTTTTGAGCATTGTTAAATGCGTACTTAAATCCTGGAGAGTCATTGTTTAATGCTGTACCAACACAGACTACAAAATCAGTATTTTTCATAATGGCATCTGTATCTGTAGAGTACAGGGATGAACCTGATGCTTCTTGATACACATTTAAAAACTTTTGAAATGCTCTTACTTCAGGGTTGTAAAGCTTAATGCCCATTTTCTCTTTAAGTGTTTGAA
>CAZEUM010000201.1:0-2630 GCA_964514765.1 uncultured Sulfurovum sp. | reverse complement strand
TGCTTAAAACTCGTGGTTTTGCTGGTGCTGTTACTTATGATAATGCTGAAAAATACAATGTATGGCTTACAGAACGAGGATCTAGCTTTGGCTATGGAAACCTTATAGTAGACATGAGAGGGCTTAAGCAAATGCGAGAGTTTGCACCTGTTATTTTTGATGCCACACATTCGGTACAGCAACCAGCATCTGGTGGGGCAACGTCAGGTGGTGACTCAGCCTTGGTTCCGTATCTTTCTCGTGCAGCAGCTGCCGTTGGGGTAGATGGTTTCTTTTTTGAAACACATTTTGACCCAAGTATTGCTTTGAGTGACGGACCAAACATGATAGAACTAAAGAAACTAGATGCTCTTATGAAGCAGATAGAAGCTATACAGACTATAGTAGAATAAACAATTAAATAATAAACCTAAGGAAAAACATGAAAATAGTAGAAGGTAACTTACAAGTAAACAAGAGCAAAAAAGTAGCCATCATTAATGCAAGATTTAACCACTTTATCACAGATAGACTAGTAGAAGGGGCAGTAGATGCTTATGCTAGACATGGTGGGAACGCAGATGATTTAGACCTTATTTTAGTCCCTGGTGCATTTGAAGTACCTTTTGCACTAGATAAAGCATTGGCATCTGGTAAATATGACGCTGTATGTTGTTTGGGGGCAGTGATTCGTGGGGCAACACCTCACTTTGACTATGTTTCAGCAGAAGCTACCAAAGGTGTGGCTTCAATAACTATGAAGTATGGTAAGCCTGCAACTTTTGGTGTACTTACAGTAGATAGCATAGAACAAGCCATTGAAAGAGCAGGAACAAAAGCAGGAAACAAAGGTGCTGAAGCGATGGTAGGACTTATTGAACTTATTAACCTTTATGAAGAACTTGCATAATGGCAACAAGACACCAAGCACGTACAGCAGTAGTAGGTTTGCTGTATGCCTTTGATTTAGGCAATGAAAACATAGGCAACTTCAAAGATGAGATACTTGAAGAAGGTAAAATACGTAATAAACAAAGAGAATTTTCTCACAGTTTATTTAACGGTACCATAGAAAACCTTGAAATGTTAGACAAAGAGATACAAGCACATTTGAAAGACTGGGATTATGCGGGCATAGGTAAAGTCGAAAAGGCCATCATGAGACTTGCAGCTTATGAAATAATGGTGGTAAAAACTGACAAAGCCATCATCATCAATGAAGCTGTAGAATTAGCTAAAAAACTAGCTGATGACAAGTCACCACAGTTCATCAATGGTGTGTTAGATGCACTTGAAATAAAATAAAGTTTATAACAAGGCAGTTTAAAAAGGAAGAAGTATGACCTCTCCATTAACAAAACGTATGAGCATCGATGAAGCAGTGGAACTCATAGAAAAAGCAGACCTAAAAACACTTGGCAAGATGGCATTGACCCGTAAACGTGAGATGCATCCTAAAGGTGTGACTACTTTTGTGGTGGACAGAAACATCAACTACACAAACATCTGTTGGGTAGACTGTAAGTTTTGTGCTTTTTATACCCATGCAAAAAAAGAAGATGCATACATCTTAACTTTTGATGAGATAGACCAAAAGATAGACGAACTTTTAGCCATCGGTGGTACACAAATACTTTTTCAAGGTGGTGTGCATCCAAAACTAGAGATAGAGTGGTATGAAGACTTAGTGGAGCATATTTCTACTAAGTACCCACAAGTGACTATTCATGGCTTTTCTTCTATAGAGATAGACTATATCGCTACACGTTCTAAAATTAGCATAAGCGAAGTGATAAGGCGGCTTAGAGACAAAGGGCTGTCTTCCATACCTGGAGCAGGAGCAGAGATACTAAGCGATCGTGTGCGTGACATCATAGCACCTAAAAAACATGACAAAGACCAGTGGCTTGAAGTGCATCGTCAGGCACATAAGTTGGGTGTTAAGTCTACTGCTACTATGATGTATGGAACCGTAGAGACCATACGTGAGATAGTAGAACATTGGGACTATGTACGCCAACTTCAAGATGAGACGGGTGGGTTTAGAGCCTTTATCATGTGGAGCTACCAAAGTGACCATACGCAGCTAAAGCGTGAGCTACCTACCATCACAAAGACTACACCTAACCAGTACTTACGCTACTTAGCAGTGGCACGTTTGTTTTTAGATAATGTACCTAACATCCAGAGTTCATGGGTTACGCAAGGTTCTTACATAGGTCAAATGGCACTTCTTTTTGGGGCAAATGACTTAGGAAGTACGATGATGGAAGAAAATGTAGTCTCCGCAGCTGGAGCTAAAAATGAGATGAATCAAGATGAGATGATAAAGCTCATTAGAGATTTGGGTGAAAAACCTGCAAAACGCAATACTGCGTATGATATTTTAGAAAAATTTTAGCTATAGGGTGGGCTTTTAAGCCCACCAAATAAAAGCTTAGTAAAAAAGTTTTTTAAATATAAGATTGCTAAAAGGTGGGTATGAATGCACCACCATACAAGGGGTAAAATGAAAAATATATTGATAATTATAATAATGTTACAAGGAATATTAATGGCTGGAACAGTTGAAGAGATCAAAGTAAATGATGCGTTAGTACCTATTGTTTTTGAAGAGGGGAAGTATATTCCTATTGTTTCGATTCAACTCA
>CAZEUM010000200.1:0-2645 GCA_964514765.1 uncultured Sulfurovum sp. | reverse complement strand
CCCAAAATGAAATACCAATATGCATCTGACCAAAAGCCACCAATTTTACTATGGCAACAAGAATAGAAATAAAAAATATATCTGCCATACTCCATGGTGTAATATGCGAAAGTAGTATCAACAACTCTTTGGTCATTTCTCTTCCCCGTCTTATCTTCAAAAGTGTAAAAAGTAAGATATTAATGAGAAATATCATTAAAGGAAAAATAAAGACTAAAAATGCACAAAGTAAGCCCACTAAATAAAAACCACTATCGAACAAAGAAAGGATTGTTTTAGGTATGGTAATAAACTGTTGCGTACCTAAAATATCTAACTGTATTAATGGAAAAGTATTTGCCAAAATAAAAAAAATGAGCCCTGTCATACTAAGTGCCAAGGCATGGGTTATAAGTTTAGAGTCATAACGGTACAAAATAGTACCACACTCCCAACACAATGCCTTGCTACCATCTTGTATGGGATATTCTTCATTCAAGGTGTAACATTTATGGCAAATAATATAATTATCTAAGGCATCTTCATTTTTAAGTTTCATGGTTATAATTATAGCCAATAAACCTAGAAGGATAATGATGAAGATTTTGAGTATCAATAAAGTCTTGGAACATGATGGACTTTTCATTAGCAATATTCAAGAATCAGCACTTCTTACACAACCCCACATGTATACATTTGACTATATTGTCATCCATGGTGGAGATGGCAGCATACGACGCGTTATAAAAATTTTACACCGCTTACAATACAAAGCATCTATTATTCTTAACCCTATAGGTTCTTTTAATGTTATTGCTAAATTGCATCGTGTACCCAAGTTACATAAAGTGCTAAATGTGCTAACACAGAATGAAAACTTAAAAACAAGCTCTCGAATTTACTATAGTTTAAATGACGAAATATTTTTATTTTCAGCAGGAAACATGGGAGACTTGCAACATATTTTACTTTCAGAGACATTTCGTTTTGGTATCTTAAAAAATGGCGTGGCTAAGTATGTACTTTCTATACTTTTTTTGCTCCCCGTACACCTCATCATGACACCTTTTATGCTCATGAGTAAAAATAGATTTTTCATCTTTACCTCTGCCTCATTTATAAGAAAATTTGGTAGTTTTTATGGGAGTATAAATAAAATACAAATAGATTTAGACAATCACTATAATCATATAGAGCTAGATGGTGACATAGTGACCATAGAAGAGAAAAGCATTAGCATACAAAAGGCTGGAGAGATTTTTATCGTGAGTGGCTAATTTTTTTGCACACCTAACTTATTCACTTTGTTCATAATACTCAACCACCCGTTGGTCTACATTTACAACTCTACGCAAGTACTGAGTCAAATCCCCTTTATTAAAATCAAGTTTCAAGTTTTTAGGATTTACAGCCCGTGAAATCGCAACATAAAACTGGCTTGGCGCAAAAATATTGTCTACATTACACACCAAGTTGTCTATACTCATACCTTGTGATTTATGAATAGTTACAGCGTAAGCAAGTTTAAGTGGGAACTGTGCGAGTGTTGCTAAGCTTATGGTTTCAATACTGCCATCTTCTTTTACTAGCATATCTACCAGGTCAAACTCATGGCGTTCTACACGTACATACTCTTCATCTTTTTCCACTATGAGATGTTCTTCTTCTATCTTTCTTAGTATGCCTCTTTCACCATTGACAAATTTTCCCCATTTATTGACTGTGAAAAGTATGGGTACTCCCTCTTTAAGCGTGAGTTGTTCTGAAATAGGTAACATTTTCTTCCAGCCTAAGAGCTTTTTTTCATGTACTGAGCTAAACATCTCTATGTTGGCAAAGAGTATGGTCTCTTCGGAGTCAAGTTCGTTGATTTTAGCTCTATTGGTTTGTTCCACTTCTAGGTTACGTCCATACAAGTGGGTAGGGTCTTTTTCCATGTTTTCATTGTTCCAAAGTTTTGTCATATAGCTTATAACTTCATCGTCACAAAGCCCTTTGCGTACCTTAGAAAGTATATGGGTAAACTCTGCATCTGTAGTACGTTTCATTTCTCTAAGTTCTATAACTATAAGGTCAAACCTATCCCAAGCCATGGACTCAAAGGCATAGAGTTTTTCTCCAAAGACATCGTCACGGTTATGATGCTTGACTACGGGAGGAAGCTGAAAAAAATCACCTACAAAAAGCACTTTACCTATATAGCCATAGTTATTTAGCCTATAAGCTATCATGTCAAGGAGTTCTGTACTGACCATGCTTATCTCGTCTATAATAATGAGTTCCGTGGCATGAAGAATCTTTTTTAAGTCCATCAAACGTTTTTTTGTACGCTTGTCACTTTGATTTAGTTCATCAAAATTTGAAGAGATGCCAAAAACAAAAAAACTATGTACGGTAAAACCCCCAATATTCACAGCAGACACACCTGTAGAACCAAGAGACACTACCTGCTTCGCACGGTTGCGGTAGTCTTTTATCACTTCATTGCTAATGTACGACTTCCCCACCCCTGCTCCACCCGTGAGAAATACATTTGAGTGTTTCAGTGCTTCTAATACTTCTGTTTTATCTGCCAAAACCAGCCTTGTCTATGTGCCCACCTTTACATCGACTATACATTTTTTTACCCTTCTTAAGCAGTACTCCTAAGTCTTTACTCCCTGAAC
>CAZEUM010000199.1:0-2654 GCA_964514765.1 uncultured Sulfurovum sp. | reverse complement strand
ATTAGAGATTAACCCAAATCTAGAAATAAAGATTCATGGGACTAAATTTCGGTTCCCTCTAAAAAACTCTACTATCATTTTGTCTGCATCTTTTTTATCTAAGGTCGGTCGTTGATTTATTGGCTATATTTGAATATTATTTATGACCTCTTCTATCTTCTCAAGCATCTGACCCTAATATCTGCAAACAGACAAGCACCACTAAGTGATGAAAAATGGTAAATAGAAACTGCTAGCAAATATGGGTTGTTGCCTATACTAAAACAAGAGAGGAAGACCTAGGAAAGATGTGTAAAAGTAGCCTGTCCTAATTATCTTATCGTTTCACCTTTAAAGTCACAAAAGATACTTCTGTGCAAGGCACTAGTGATGCAGTTATAGCTGAGACTGCATCTGCTCTTGCAGATGGATTAAAAGTATTAGTCCTGACTTTGGCTAAAAACACTCTAAACAAAGAAGACAACACTACAGTTTTATTATTTGGGAATTATTATCCCCTCTAGCTATCTTTTAAATCACGATAACCGACTATTAACAGCTTTTTAGTTAAAATAATAAATTAATTTTGATAGGCTTATACGTCTATCGTGGAGCAGAACAATGGAAAAATCAAAATATATATGGATGGATGGTGAACTAATACCATGGGACGAAGCACAAGTACACGTTCTCACACATACTTTACATTATGGTAACGGTGCCATAGAAGGCACCAAGGCATACAAAACTGTAGACGGAAGATGTGCTATTTTTAAACTTCAAGAGCATACTCAAAGACTACTTAATTCTTCTAAGATGACACTTATAGACGTACCTTACACGGTTGAAGAACTAAACCTTGCACAAGTAAAACTCCTTCAAGAAAATGCACTTTTTGATGGTGCGTACATTAGACCATTAGTTTACTTGGGTTATGGTGTTATGGGACTATACCACAAAGACTGTCCTGTACAAGTCTCTATTTCTGCATGGAAATGGGGTGCATATTTAGGTGAAGAAGGTTTACGAAAAGGCATCCGTCTTAAAATTTCTTCTATGACACGAACACCAAACACATCAAGTATGGGTAAAGCTAAAGCTGTAGCCAACTACCTAAACTCTCAAATGGCTAAGTTTGAAGCAGTAGAATCAGGTTATAATGAAGCGTTACTTAGGGATGACCAAGGTTACATCGCTGAAGCCTCTGGAGCATGTTTCTTTATGGTAAGAGACGGGAAACTCATCTCACCACCATCAGATAATACGCTGGAGTCTATTACGCAACAAACTGTCATAAACCTTGCTACTGATATGGGTCTTGAAGTGATTAGACGTCGTATTAGCCGTGAAGAGACATATATTGCAGATGAGTGTTTCCTTACAGGAACTGCTGCCGAAGTCACACCCGTACGTGAAATAGACGCGCGTATTATTGGTGCAGGCTCAAGAGGACCTATCACAGAAAAATTACAAACAGCCTACTTTGCTGTAGTTACAGGTAAAAACCCTGACTACATTCAATATTTAACATACATAAACTAAATTAGGGGTTTGGTGATTTGTGATTTGTTGCAAAGCAATGAATCATGAATCACCTGACACCCATTAACATAACAAAGGAATAATATGCCAGCAGACATGAACGACTATTTTAAGAAAAAAAAACCAAGCAACAATATGAACAAAAGTAATGGAGGAGGTGGAAATAATTTTGAAAACCCTCTTAATAATTTAGGTAAAGGTGCGCCATGGATCATCGGTATTATTGCTATTGCACTTGTGATGTTTCTACTTAAACCTTTTACAATCATAAATTCTGGTGAAGTAGGCATTAAGATTAACACTGGTAAGTTTAATCAAGAGCCTCTTAATGCAGGACTACACTTTTTTATCCCGGTACTTCAAAAAATTATTCCTGTCAATACACGTATTAGACTTATCACGTATTCAAATATAACCACAAATGCATTAGGAGATAATTATAGAGGGTTTGAAGGTGGCTTACGTAGAAACCCTGCTATTACAGTGCTTGATAAAAGGGGTCTTACTGTCAACATAGACATTGCCGTACAATACCGTCTAAAAGCAGAACAAGCTCCTGCAACCATAGAAAAATGGGGTTCAAGTTGGGAAGAGAAAATTATTAACTCTAAAGTAAGAGAAGTGGTACGTGATGTAGTAGGTCAATACACAGCAGAGCAACTTCCTGAAAATCGTAATCAAATTGCAACAGCCATTGAAGAAAAAGTGAGAACAAGTATAGATGAACTTAAAAATAAACCTGTTGTACTTGAATCTGTAGAACTTAGAACCATTAATTTACCACCTAAAATCAAAGAGCAGATTGAAAAAGTACAGATTGCAAAACAAGATGTGACTATTGCAGTACAAAGAAAAGCTAAGGCTATACAAGAAGCTCTTAGAGCGGCAGAAGTAGCACGTGGAGCAGCAGAAAAAAACCGTATCGAAGCACAAGGTGAAGCAGATAAAATCCGTATTGAAGCAGAAGAGCAAGCCAAAGCGAATTTACTTATCGCACGTTCATTGACACCTGAACTTCTTGAACTAGAACAGATTAAAATGCAAGGTAAATTTAACGATGCACTTAAAGTAAATAGAGATGCTAAAATATTTTTAACTCCTGGTGGTGCTGTCCCTAACATTTGGGTAGACAC
>CAZEUM010000198.1:0-2659 GCA_964514765.1 uncultured Sulfurovum sp. | reverse complement strand
TACCCTGTACCAAAATCATCAATAGCAATAGAGATACCCATATCATGTAAGGCTTCTAAAATAGAAATCACTTTATCTGGATTTTTCATCATTTCTGTTTCAGTCAATTCAAGTTCAAGCCATTGTGCTTTAAAGTCACAGACAAGCAGACTCTCTTCAATCTCCTCCTTTAAGCGTGGATATTCCAACTGCTTCATGCTGATATTTAGTGCCAAAACTCCTGGTTTTAACCCTTCCTTGTGCCAAGTAGAAACTTCCCTCATAGCTTTACGCATCACCCAAAGGTCTAAAGCAACAATAAGCCCTGTTTTCTTAGCCACTCCTAGAAATACACCTGGAGTTAACAACCCTACAGTAGGATGATTCCATCGCACCAATGCCTCCACACCTATGACTTCTTCTCTTTCTATGTTGATTTGTGGTTGATAATAGACTTCAAAACTATCATTCTTAAGTCCTTCTCTAAGGTCTCTTTCCATCATTACATGTTCATGTGCCTTATCTGTCATTTCAGGGCTATAAAACTGAAAAGTATTGCCCCCTTCTTCTTTTGCTTTGTACATAGCAGTGTCTGCATATTTTAGAAGATCATCTGCATTTATAGCATCTACAGGATAACAACTAATGCCTATACTAGCTGAGGAATATAAGGTATGATGTTCTACTGAGATAGGTTCATCTACAAGTTGTAAAATGCGTTTGGCTTCCCCTACAATAGATTCATACCGACTTATACCTTTTATAATAATTAAAAATTCATCTCCTCCCAAACGGGCGACCATATCTTCTTTTCTAATACTTTTTCTAATGCGTTCTCCTACAGTATGTAGCACTTTGTCACCTACATCATGCCCCAAAGAGTCATTAATTCTTTTAAATCTGTCTAAATCTAAAAACATCAAGGTTAATGCTTTATTTTTTCTAGTAGCTTCTTCTAGGCTAGTTTTTAATTCTTTCATAGAAAATACTCGGTTAGGTAAGCCAGTCAGTGCATCATGGTGGGCCTGATAATAGAATATATCTTTTTGATTGGCCAATTCAAATTCCATCTCTTTTCTTTGCGTAATATCTCTACAAACTACATAAATGATATCTCTGCCTTGAAGTGATGTTTTTGTCAGTATAATATCTGCCCAAAATGTTTCTTTATTTTGTTTTTTCAACACCAGTTCAACTGCATCGTTGCCTCGATTGAGTACTGTTTCTCTTATTTTTTTAAGTTTTATATAGGAATAGGAACCATCATTCTGCCGTCGTGGAAAAATTTTAAGTGGCGAAGTCTTTAGAAATGACTCTTTTGAGACATAGCCAAAAATATCAAGTATTTTTTGATTACATTCAATAAATCGATTGTTTTCTATAAGGACAATACCATCAGGAGACTTTTCAAAAAGCATTTCAAATGTATTTTGTGTTTCCCTTAGCACTTCTTGTTGCACCATCTCCTCTGTGGTTCTATTGACTAAATGAATGAGAGCGTTGGTAGACGTTGTTGTTTTAGCCTTTGATTGGGGTAAATCTACATTATGTTGTATTGCATCATCACTTTCGCTAAGTGAAATGATAGTCATAGATTGATTCAAAACTTCTTTAGAATTTGAAGTATAAAATTCTCCATAAGTAAAAAATCCTACTGTAGGTGATATTTGCTGAAGAGGTAAGGTTTCAACATCTATTAGGTCTGGCATAAAATGCCTTCTTGCCATACAAGAGTAAATAAAAATAGCTTCAGAAGGTTTGCCTTTTATCCTGCTCAATATATTACTAGAATATTTTAATATTTCTATAGGATCGCCATAACCAAACTGCACCTTATCTCCCACTTTTAAGTTTCCAGCAAAACTTAATGAGCCATCTTTATGTTTTGACAAAACTGCACGTGCCACCATAACACCATCTCGCACACTTATGAGAGGAAATTCAATACCAATAGCAGGTAAATCTTCAGCCATCTCTTTGCCCAAATAATGGATATAAGTATCAACCGCTGTTCGATTGTCTATAGTATAAACACGGTTATTTTTTACTTTTGTAATACGCAGTTCTTTTCCCAAACGGTGCCAGTTAAAACTGTAATCATTATAAACTTTTAAAATCTTGCTGTCAAAAACCACAGCAACCGCACCTTTTAACACTATACCTTTTTCTGTAAATACATAGGTTCTAACAAAGGTCCCATTATCTCCAGCAAGTCCCCCTGCAACTATAATCTTTGAATCTACAGCATGTATACCATCCAAAAGTGCATCCCCATTAGTATTCAAACCATCTGCAAAAACAATCATAAGTTTACTATCTTCCCCGATAAGTGCCTCAGCTAAAGCTTTACCAGAAAAAAATTCATCTTCTTGATATGTCACTATATGGCTACGAAGTGTTGTATGTTCAAAGAGTGTAAAACTTAAAACTGTTTTATTCGTTGAGACTTCCCCATTCATAATTTCACCACTAGTCGTACTACCTATAATGACCGCTTTGGAAAATACCCCCCTTAACTCTTTAAGTAATTTTTCTATAAAACTTTTATCATTCTTCGATGTAAAAACTTGTATCAATAGTGCAGATGAATTTTGAATTTTCTCTATCTCAACAAAAGCATAGAGTCTTGACATATCAGAATAATACATATTGACACTTTTCATATTTATAAACCTTTGTT
>CAZEUM010000197.1:0-2673 GCA_964514765.1 uncultured Sulfurovum sp. | reverse complement strand
CCATCTATCTCACTATACTCTTTAGAAGTCGTATTGCTTCCTATAAAACTATTGGCTTTTACATGTACGCCACCATTAATAACCGTAGCTGTGGAGATATGGCAATGTTCTTCTATAATTGTATCATGTTCTATAAGAGCTTTAGTATTAATGATACAGTTTACTCCTATTTTGGCAGTAGCATTCACTAAAGCGTGGTGCATAACTACTGTTCCTTCTGCAATATTTGCATGTTTAGATACATACGCTAAAGGAGAAATAATAGTTGCTAATTGATAACCTAACTGTTTGAGATATTTAAAAAGTTTTACACGAGTAGTATTAGATTTAATCTGCCCCACAGTAACTACTGCATATTTGTAGCTTTTATATAACTCTTCCAAATCATCATCACAACCAATCACTTTGTAGCCTAAAATATCTTGACCAATCAACTCTTTTTTATCAATAATTCCTGCAATAGTGTATTTGCCCTCTTGTTCAATCACATCAATAACAGATTTACAATGACCACCACCACCAATAAGAAGTATCTTCTCCATCACGCTACCACCGAAGAAGAGATATTTACAACTCTATCTTCCAACCAAAGTGCATTACTCAAATCTCCTGTCTGTGCATCTTTAAACATCTCTAGTTTGTTCATAAGTCGCCAAACAGAACGAGTCATAATTCCATTGTCATTAGTATATTTTAAAAATTTATCTCTTGCTTCTTTATCTTTTAAAACAACTGCATTAAGCCAATAATTTGAGACTGAATCTTTAGGTTCTTTTATGAACTCTAGTTCAGAATCTTCAAAAAACTCAATATAGTTTTGAGCTAATTCACGTTGTTTTTCTATAAAAATAGCTAAGCTCTCCATCTGAGCCACGCCAAGAGCGGCTGCTAGGTTTGTAAGTCTGTAATTGTAGCCCACTTCATCGTGAATATACTCATAAGGGTGAGGAACTTTTGCTGTAGTCGTGATGTGTTTAGCTCGTTTGGCTAATGCTTCATCGTCTGTGACTATCATGCCACCTCCACCAGTGGTGATGATTTTGTTTCCATTAAAAGAGAATATGCCTGCTTTACCAAAAGTCCCCGTGTGTTGACCTTTATAGTAAGAGCCTAAAGATTCAGCTGAGTCTTCTACTACAGATATATGGTACTCATCACAAACCGTTACTATTTCATCTATCTTACAAGGATGCCCAAAGGTATGCATAGGGACACACGCCTTAATGACTTTATTGGTACTTTTATTAATACACTCATTTTTTTCATTTATAAAGGTGTTTTCCTCTAGAAATGCCTTTAGTTTTGTAGCAGAGAGACCTAAAGTATCTCTATCAACATCAACAAAAATAGGCTTAGCTCCACAATATGCAATGGCATTAGCTGTAGCAATAAAGGTCAAAGGTTGCGTAAGCACTTCACATGTATCATCAACTCCTACAAGTTTTAATCCTATATGTAAAGCAGATGTGCCATTAGAAGTGGCAATGGCATACTTTGCTCCAACAAACTCTGCTACCATCTCTTCAAATTGGGTTACATATTTACCAACACTTGATACAAAAGTAGAATCAATAGCTTCATTGATATACTTTTTTTCATTACCTATAAATCGTGGCTCATGTAAAGGCAAGAACTCTTTTGTCTTATAAAGATTCTGAATAAACTCAACTACGCTTTTATATGCCATTACATCTTCCCATCAAGATATTTACCTGTCTCTTTGTGTCCAAAATCAGGTATCATTTTAAAAAACTCTTTGACTATCTCTTCTTTTGTCCAAGATAGATTTTGTTTAAACTGATAAATACTGTTTTCAAAATTTTCTAATAGCTCTTCATCAAAATCAGCTTCATTTTTAATAATTCCTAAGTTCTCAAACCTTTGCATATCTAAGGTTTCATTCTCTGTAAAAAACTCTTCAAAATCCTTCTCACCTGTGGTATCACTGGAGGTAAACAAACAAGGGTATTTCCCCTCTTTAGGTAAAGTCTTAGCCAAAGCTCTTGCTTCATCTTCATCTTTACATAAGTAAGGCTCATATCCCAAATCTTTTAGATACCTTACAGCAATATCTGCAAAAGAGATAAGATGAAGATTTTCACTGAGTTTTGGAAAAAAGATATCTCTATTCTCTCCAAAAATACAAGACATCAAGCACAGCTCTCCACTCTCTTGTGGAGTTACAAAATATCGTTTTATATCATTTGGAGCCACAATCGGTTGAGCTTTATCAATACGCTTGTTAAAACCATGGAGCAATGAACCATCCGAAAAGGCCACATTGGCAAACCTTGCCATAGAGACATCAATTTTAGATGAGTTACGATGCACAAACATCTCCATAATACGCTTAGATGCACCCATCATATTGACAGGGTTAGCAGCCTTATCGGTGGAGACACAAAAATATTTTTTTGCACCATTTTTTATGGCTTGTTTAATAGTTTTGTCTGTATTAAAAATATTTGTTTCAATCATACGCATAAGCGTAAAAGGGTCTTTTTCACTGCGCACATGCTTTAAAGCGGAAAGGTTTAGAACATAATCATACTTTCCGTCATTTTTTATAAAGGCATCATATTCAAGGGAGCCAATATCCAATGCAAAAGTAGCAAACTCTCCATCAATATACCCAAAAGAGCTACGAATATCTCGAACTAGTTCAACCATGTT
>CAZEUM010000196.1:0-2689 GCA_964514765.1 uncultured Sulfurovum sp. | reverse complement strand
GCACAATATGAAGCGATGGATGACGAGGCACTAAAATATGCATTTACAGCATTGAGAGAAGAAGTACTCGCTGAAACAAAAACATTAGAAGACGTGCTTACAAACTCTTTTGCTATTACCAGAGAAGTTTCTAAACGTACTTTGAAATTGCGTCACTATGATGTACAAATGGTTGGAGGTATGGTGCTTCATGATGGTAACATTGCTGAGATGAAAACTGGAGAAGGGAAAACATTGGTTGCAACACTTGCTGTTGTTCTTAATGCTATGACAGGCAAAGGTTTGCACATCATTACAGTCAATGACTATTTGGCTAGCAGGGACAGTGAAGAGATGAGCCCTATTTATAACTTTCTTGGCTATACAGTAGGCTGTTTAACTGCTAACATCAATGATGACATGGGAAGAAAAGCCCAGTACGCTGCAGACATTACCTATGGCACAAATAATGAGTATGGCTTTGATTACCTACGTGACAACATGAAAGTACGAAGCGAGGAAAAAGCACAACGTGCACACAATTATGCCATCATTGATGAAGTGGACTCCATACTTATTGATGAAGCAAGAACACCTCTAATCATCTCAGGTCCTACCCAAAGAGACCATAACCACTATGCAAGAGCAGATGGCATAGCCCAACAAATGGAAGCAGGAGAGAAACTCAAAACCAAAGCAGGTGAGCCAGAAGAAACCACTGGTGATTTCATAGTAGATGAGAAAAACAGAACCATTGTAATGACAGAAGATGGACTTCAAAAAGCACAAGACCTTTTTGAAGTAGAAAACCTTTATAACCTTGAAAATGCTGCACTTTCACATCACTTAGATCAGGCCCTTAAAGCCCATTATATCTTTGAAAAAGATGTAGATTATGTGTTACAGAGCAATGAAATTATCATCGTAGATGAATTTACAGGAAGACTTTCTGAAGGGCGAAGATACTCAGAAGGTTTACACCAGGCACTTGAAGCAAAAGAAGGTGTAAAAATACAAGAAGAGTCTCAAACATTAGCTGAAATTACATACCAAAACTATTTTAGACTCTATGGCAAACTAGCAGGCATGACAGGTACAGCTCAAACTGAAGCTACAGAATTTTCACAAATTTATGGACTAGAAGTTATTTCTATCCCAACCAATGTATCTATTGCAAGACTAGACAAAAATGACCTCATCTATAATACAGAACGTGAAAAATTGGATGCTGTGGTAAAACGCGTAAGAGAGCTACATAAAAAAGGTCAGCCAGTACTCATTGGTACTGCTTCCATCGAAAAATCTGAAATGATAGATGAAAGACTTAAAAAAGAAAAGATTCCACACAACATGCTCAATGCCAAAAACCATGCACAAGAAGCAGAGATTATCATGAATGCGGGACAAAAAGCTGCTGTAACTGTTGCTACAAACATGGCAGGACGTGGGGTTGACATCAAGATAAACGACGAAGTAAAAAGCCTCGGTGGATTGATGATACTAGGAACTGAAAGACATGAAAGTAGGCGTATCGATAACCAACTAAGAGGACGTTCTGGTCGTCAAGGTGATGCAGGAGAGAGTCAATTTTTCCTCTCACTTGATGACAACCTTTTACGTATCTTTGGCGGAGACAAAATAAGAAACATCATGAACAAGCTAGGTGTAGAAGATGGTGAATACATCGATTCAAGAATAGTCACCCGTTCAGTAGAAAAAGCACAGAAAAAAGTGGAAAATCAGCACTATGAATCAAGAAAACACATCTTAGAGTATGATGATGTAGCAAACCACCAACGTAAAGCCATTTATGCTTTTAGAAACCAATTACTTGACCAAGAATTTGATATTGCAGGGAAAATAAAAGACAACAGAGAAGAGTACATCGCTCACCTACTAAGCGAATCAGAAATCTTTGATGGTATGCCAACAGAAGACTTTGATGTGGAAAAATTAACAGCACACATTAGGGAAGAGCTTCACATGGACACAGAAGCCCCTCAACTTAAAGACAAAGATGTTGAAGAAATAAGCAACATCATACGTGATATGATGGTAGATATTTATGAGTCAAAAATGTCTAAGTTAGACGAGGAGCAAAGAACAGATATTGAACGTATCTTGTACCTACAAGTGCTTGACCCTCAATGGAGGGACCACCTTTATGAAATGGATGTACTAAAAACAGGCATTGGACTTAGAGGATACAACCAAAAAGACCCTCTCACCGAATACAAACAAGACTCTTACAAACTCTTTATGGACCTTGTACAGCGCATCAAATATGAAGCGGTTAAAGTACTACAACTTGTACAATTTGACTTCTCTTCACCAGAAGAAGAAGAAGCTGCCATTGAGAATATCCGTGAAGAACTTGAATCTGATGTAGCAGAGGCTACTCTCAGTACAGACGAACCTACAGAGAAAAAGAATACACCTTTAATGGCAGAAAAAAAACCAAAAAGAAATGAAGCATGTCCTTGTGGTTCAGGGAAAAAGTACAAAAACTGTTGTGGTAAGAGTGGTCCTAAAAAAGGATTATTGGCATAATGTCTAGCCGTACCTATTTGCCTAATAAAACATTTATTAGGCACATCATCAAACATTACCTCAAGTATGATAAAGAAAATCCTTTTATTTTCATCTCTGGTATTCTAGCCTTTTTAGGCATTGCAGCAGGCGTTATGGTACTCATGATTGCCATGGGGAT
>CAZEUM010000195.1:0-2708 GCA_964514765.1 uncultured Sulfurovum sp. | reverse complement strand
GTGAACCATCATGTCAAGATCTTTCGAATGTGAGTCCTCCAAATACCATGACCGTATACTCCTGTGCTAAAAACTCTCCTATACTAGACCTCAAGAATGCGCGACCGTCGGCACCACGGCAGTATGGTATTTGACCGGCACCTTTAAGCTGCATTTCCCAACGTTAATCATTAATTAGAGCTTCAAAGATGGAAGTAGTTGTGATATGTCGTCTGAAAATATACGAATTAAATCAGATGATTATGCTAGACTATCTGAAAATCCCAGTTCACTAAATAATTGTTTACTATACATAATGTACTGTGGGTCTGGTAAAGGTGTTGGATTCACAGAGGGCAAAGTGTCCAGTAAAGACTTACCGTAGAAAGTGCTAGACACCGTTTTGCCTTGCTTCAGGGTCACAGTTAAGGCTGTCCATTAATAAATAATCTGTAAACTGTACTAAATCGTTTAGCGTTCCTACTGTCCCAGAGTTTTGTTCTCTTTATTTCATCTATTTTACTCTTTTAAGGCAGTATATTTCGGCATATACTTATTGCTGATCCAAATAGACAAAGGTATCTGCACAATATACGCAAACATAATAGGTAGCAACATGGAAACACCAAAGGTACCTGTAGAAAAAGTAGAGATGACAAGTGCTAAAGTAATGTAACGTGTGATACTTTGCCAAAAAGCTACCCTTTCCTGAGGGGAATCAAGGTTGTAAATAAATTTTGAAGCAATGAAAACCAAAATATAAAATGCAAACACTGCCACAAGTGCAATAAAAAATAGTTCTGGTTCAAAATCATAAATGCCAATGAGTTGTTGTGAGTCTTGTAAGCCAAAAAGATAAAATAAAATAATAAAAATACTAAGATAGCTAATATATTTACTGTAAGTTTGAATAGCATTAAGTAGAGGTTTTATAAAGAGTATCACCCTACTTACAATAAATGGTATCACAATCAAAAGTACAATAACAGGTTCTACAAATCTGCTAACACGGATATCTGCATAATAACTAATATCGAAATGCCCTGCACTATATGTTGCAAATAAATGTAACATCAACAAGGAAAGAGACACTAAAAGTAAGTTTACAAAGAGAAGTAAAAAGCCAAAAGAAGTGTCTCCCCCTGTTTTCTTAATCCAGTGCATCACCATGCCTCCACCACTAAGAAGCGAAAGTAAAAGCAAACCAGCTGTTATACCAAAGTCCTTTGTTAGCAAGCCAATACCCACTGCAAAAATTGGTAGCAGCAAATAATTGACCATGAAACCTTTAAACATTACTGTTTTGTATGCCCATATTAACTTGACATCTTTTAATTTAAATTTAAAAAGTGACGGCATAATCATAGTAATACCTGCGAAAAGACAGATGTTGGTACTAAAAATAAAGCCATCTGTATTGTAGCCATAGACAAACCCTAAAATAGTTCCTAAAATAACGATGATGATTAATTGCATATAATCCCTTTATGATAATTTTGAGTAGTATACTATAAAAAATGCTTCTTTATTGTATATTTTGCTATACTCCAAACAATAAACCAAACACATATAAGGACTTCCATGAATTTTGAATTAACCGCATTAACTGTAGTCGATATATCTGCTTCTATTGAAGTTATCATTGTAATAGATGCTAACTTGAAACACCGTTTTATACAAGATAAAAAGCTTCTCAAAAAAGCAGGTTTTTCTTCTGGGCAAGATGAGACCTCTTTGCTTATAGAAAAAAATAGACTCTATGTGGGGGCAGACTCACTCAAAGGAAGCGATATTAGACGTGCTGCAGCCAATGCAGTAAAAGCACTTAAAGGCACAAAATATAAGTCTATAAAAGTAGCAAGTTACACAAAAAAAGGCTGTACTTATAGCTTAAGAGCAATGGTAGAGGGGTTCATTTTAGGTAGCTATAGTTTTGAGACTTATAAGAGTAAAAAAAGTAAAACAAAGCTCAAAAATGTGTCTATATCTTTAGAAGCATACAATGAGCTAGAGATTGACATTGAAAAAGCATCCATTCAGGTACATAAAGCACAAATTATAGCTGATGCTACGAACTTCACTCGTGACATTGTAAACACCACACCAGAGGACTGTTATCCAAAAATAATGGCAAGTATAGCAGAAGGTATGGCTGAAGATGTAGGGTTAAAATGTAATATACTCAAACCCAAAGAACTTAGAGCCCAAAAAATGGAAACACTCTTAGCTGTTGGTCGTGCTTCGCGACATAAATCAAGAGTCATTCACCTCACGCACAAACCTAAAAATGCCAAAATAAAAGTTACATTAGTGGGAAAAGGTCTTACATATGATTCTGGTGGACTTAGCCTAAAACCTGCTGACTTTATGGTAACTATGAAAGCTGATAAAAGTGGTGGCTCTGCTGTATTAGGCATTATGAAAGCAGTAGCTGAACTAAACTTACCCATAGAAGTACATGGTTTTGTGGGAGCAGTTGAAAACATGATAGGTGGAGATGCCTACAAGCCAGATGATGTACTTGTAGCTAAGAATGGCAAAACCATAGAGATACGCAATACCGATGCAGAGGGTCGTTTGGTTCTAGCAGATGTACTGTGTTATGCACAACAAGAAGTACAGTCGGACTACCTCTTTGACTTTGCAACGCTAACTGGTGCTTCTGTAGTAGCTGTAGGACATTACACTTCTTCCATAATGGGGAACAATAAAAAGATACAAGACCTAGT
>CAZEUM010000194.1:0-2715 GCA_964514765.1 uncultured Sulfurovum sp. | reverse complement strand
AAAGGCACTGCTTCCATTTTTGGTGGCGACACTTTTACATTCAGTATCTGACATGAGTAGTACCCATGAGAGTTTACGTACACTGCCTTCTGATTACAACATGATTGTTGCAATGTATGGTCGTCCTCATTCTAAAGCTTTGGGAACTCTGGGAAAACAATCTTTAGCACAAAGTATTAAAATGGCTAAAGTCAAAGCAAAAGTGTACGAAAAAGCTTTGGGCAACGGTAAACATGTCACTCCAGGATTTGACCTTATTTATGAAATGGCAACAGCCGAACCTGGTGCCAATGACAAATATGTTACTACATTAAACAAAAAAACATTATTAAACTACATCACTGAAGCAGAAAAAAATGGCATTGTGGTTTTTATTGATGTACAGTTGGGCAAAAAGAGCCCTGCACAAGCAGTAAAACCTTTGTTAAAGTATTTGAAGCACAGCAATGTACACATTGCTGTAGACCCAGAGTTCTCAGTTCATGACCTGAATGTACGTCCTGGAAATAAAATAGGGTCTATTACGGGTCAGCAAATTAATGAAGTGCAGCACATGATGAGGGATTACATTAAGGCACATGGTATTAAAGACGACAAAATTCTGCTTATTCACATGTTTACGCAACATATGGTCACTAATAAAAATGCCATTTGCTATACAGATAGAGTACACTTAGCTATGCACCTAGACGGACATGGAAGTCCTGCACTCAAAATAAAAACCTATAATGCCCTCTATACCGATGCACGTGCTGGACTTGTCACGGGTGGCTTTAAAGTTTTTTACAAACAAGACAAACCTAGAATGACAGCAAGACAGGTACTAGGTCTTGAAAAGGTCGGATATAAAAGAGTAAGAGATATGCCTAAAATTATTACCTATCAGTAAGCATGTATCCTTTCATGTTTAAAGGCAGGACTTATCTCTTGCTTAAAACTAGGGGCAAAACCACCTTCAGGAAGCAGTGGGGAAATATTGGAAGAGGTGATGGATAATTAAGTCAAATTTGTCAACTCTTTTTTAAGATACGTGGCAGGGTAATCCCCGTTTGACTTTGATACTTCCCCTTTCGGTCAGAATAGGTTGTTTCACAAGGTGTATCTCCTTGCAAGAAGAGTACCTGTGCAATGCCTTCATTTGCATAAATTTTTGCAGGAAGTGGGGTTGTGTTTGAAATCTCTATAGTGATGTGACCTTCAAACCCTGGTTCAAATGGTGTGACATTGACGATTATACCACAACGTGCATAGGTACTTTTCCCAAGACAAATAGCTAAAGTATCAGACGGCATTTTGAAGTACTCTACCGTACGTGCAAGGGCAAAAGAGTTTGGAGGTACGATACATACATCTCCCTTGAAGTCTACCACATTGTTTTCACTAAAGTCTTTTGGGTCGACTACTTCTGCATTGATGTTTGTAAAGATTTTAAATTCATCTGTTACACGAATGTCATAGCCATAAGAGCTAAGTCCGTAAGAGACTACACCTTCTCCTACAAGCCCTTCACAAAAAGGGTTTATCATGTCTTCATTGAGTGATTTTTCACGTATCCAAGTATCTGGTTTTAGTCCCATTGTTGTCCTTTAAGTCTTTTATTTTTAGCGTATTATTTGTATATCTGCATTTGTTTTTAGTTTTTCAAAGTAGTCTTTGAGTGCTTTTTGTTCCTGTTGTTGTTTCCATCTTCCTGCAACAGCATTTTTAGCTGCTTCAAAAGGCATGACTACCTCTCCTTGTTTGGAGAGTACTTTATAGCTGATAAATCTATCTCCCGCATTGAGAGGACGCGTATATGAGCCATCTTGCGTTTGTAAAATGCTACGAAGAAGAGCAGGGTTTAAATCCTTGCTTAGTTTTTCAAGAGGACGGCTTTTGATGCCTTTTGTATTTTTGTTTTCAAGAAACTTCTTCATGCGGGCTTCAGTGGGTGCGGAGTATTCTATGAGGCTAATACTTTCAGGCAATATAAATTCGTCTTGATGGATTTTGTAAAACAGTTTTAATTCATCTTCACTAGGCGTGGGAATATTTCGCATCACTTTTTCTTGATGAAACTTTTCTTTCTTAATGGCATTTCTAATGTTAGTACGATATTTACTCCAAGAAGTACCTTGTTCTTTTAATATCTTTTGCATTTTAGGCACTGTAATATTGTTTTGCAAAGCGATATTTGCTATTTTAGCATCTACAGATTTCTCATCTACCTTGATGTCTTTCATGGCTGATTGTTGTAGTCTGTCTTGAATGAGAAGGTCGATTGCCTCTTTTTTGGAAATTTCCATTTGCTCTTGTACTGCACTTATTTCTACGATAGTTACTGGTTCTCCTTCAACAATGAGAGCAATGCCATCAATCATTTTGCCATAAGGGAGTGTAAGTAGAGCGATAAGACCAAGTAGAACAAGTTTTTTCATGCGTGTATCCATTCTTATAGTAAAGTGTGTAAATTATAACATAATTGGGTAAATTTAATATGAATTATGTCATTTGGGATATAATAAAAATTGTAACTAATCACCCCCAAAAGAGTCATAAAAAATATCCCCCTGAAACCATAAATACAGCCTAGACTATAGGGGGGTATTTAGCTATAATTGCATATTTCGTAAATACTGTCAGAAAATAGTTTTTGATTCTTATAAAGTGAGTGTGTGATGAGTATCACTTTACGCATCACAGCAATTTGTGCAGCAGTCGCACCCCAAGAGTATT
>CAZEUM010000193.1:0-2719 GCA_964514765.1 uncultured Sulfurovum sp. | reverse complement strand
AGTCCGTCTGAACAGCCTTGTGTAAAAGGCATAGGTCTTCTTTGTTTATACTTTTCTGCTCTATCATGTCGTAGACTAAGTCAATAGCCCTAGCATGACCGATTATCTCATTGTGTTCTACTATTGACTTCCCTTTGATGGTTAGCCCATTCTCGATGATGAAAGCCGTATCAGCAAGCGAAATAGTATTGCCCTCTATGGCATTAGAACGGTAAGTCCAATCTATCTTCAATCTCTGTTTAAGTGCTTTTTCTTGATATGTGGTTAATTTTTTATCCATTTTCAAATCCTGCAAAAACTACTTTTTGAAGTTTCATCACTTCCATACCTTCACACAGTTCATCTGCTTTTGCTTCCCAAATCTGAGCCATCTTAACCTTTAAGTTAGCAATTCCATGAAAAACTTCTCTCTCTACCTCTTTTATATCTGTTATAGAGACTATCCAATCACTGTTTTGCTGTCGAATCATAATCGACTCACTGCCATTGCTAAAGTGAGCCTCATAAACAAACCCTTCTTCATTTTCTACCTTTGGGTTACGCTTTATAAAAACATCTTTGTCTATCTCAATAGGACGATGAGAAAACTGAACATAACCCTCATAGCCCTCTAAGGTGTTGATATAGTCTATTGTTTCTATTCTACTTTTTTTCATGATTTGCTCCATTTCCCACTAAATACCCCATGCCCTTTGGTCACAGCCCCACCCAATGGCAAGTGACCTGAGCAGACATCATCTAAAGTAGCTTCAAAAGCTTTGATATATTGCTCATCAACATCTTTTTCTACCATCAGTTCTATCTCCCACTTGTCGCTTTGAGCTGTGGTTTTCTCTTGGAATAATGCCCCAGCTATAGCCCCAGCTGTAAAACGGTCTATGGCAACATGGTCAAAGATTTTTGTATCTTTTCTATCGAGTTTATAAACATCGCAAAAAAGTATCTTTCCTTTGCTTCCGTCTATGTTTTTTTTAGAATTTTTCGCTTCTCCAAAAAGTTCAGAGATGAGCAACCTTGCTTTATCATCTCCTACAAAAAGTTTATTTTGTAGATTATAGTGATACGCAGTGCGGTGGGCTATAGCACCTTTTAGAGAAGTAGCAGGTATTAAAATATGATTTTCGCTCAATTTTACTTTTTCATAATCAAGCACCTTTTCAAGCACAGGAGTTTGGTCAGCATCATCATCTCCAAAACCAGAACCAAACATAAAGAAGTCCTCTGGCTCTACAGTAAGTAAATAACGCTCATGCGTACTACTACTCTTTACTCCTATATAATCAAATGTCTTAGCCTCCAAAGAATTGAGACTAGATGAGTACTTGGCTAAATCTTCTGGAGTACTTAGCTCAACTTGAGACAACTCAAGCACTCTAAACTTACCAAATCCTTTGGTACTCCCTCCACCTACTCTAAATGATGGGCTTTGAAGTATCTCTATAAGCTTCTCAAACGCCTCTTTTTCTTCTAGCATTTCGAGTGCAAATCTAAAGCGGGTCCCTTTATACACCACCTCTTCATCAAACTTACTATGTTCTTTAGCTACACCTTTTTCAGTAATGGCTGTATGCTCACGCAAAGGAAGTGTGTCAAATATCTTTAAAAAATCACTTTTTTCTAAAAGTAAATCTTCGCACACTTTGCCATTTTCATCAAGCAAAAGAGCATTTGAAAAGATGACTTTTGAACCATTATCTTCTCCAAATATCTCACTCACTTCGCCCTTAAAATCTTTTCGTAAAACACCTGCAATGCTTGTTCCCAAAATCATAGGTAAGCCATTCCAGTCTTTTTGTATGGGACTGTCTTGTAAAAAGTCACTGCTTGATGAGCCTACTTTTAACGGGGTCTGGGCTTCTATGGTTATGTGGGCTATGTATCTTTTAGTCATCTCTAGACTCCTTTTGTTTTGGCATCTGCATAGAAAGAAGCTGTGTGAACCTCTGAGCTGCTTTACTATTTTCTATGGCTTCAAGAAGTTTACTTTTCCTGCTTCCTTCCCACTTGGTTTTAGCTACACCATGAGAGATGTACTCTTCTACTGCACCTTTAATACTAGCATCATCATGCTTTGCACATAAGCTTCGTATGCTTCCCCACTGTGCGTTCATCTTTGTTGTGTAGATGTTATTGTTATCTTTTATAAACTTTGTTACTTCTGCTGCTAAGTCAAGTTCTTTTCTTTTCTTTGACGCTCTTCTTTGTAAAAATATTACCATAGAGTCTTCTACTTCTTCTTTTGTAGTCGTTTCTACATCTACTGTAGAGTCTAAGCCAAATAAACCTTCTTTTAGTAAAAACTCAGGGTTTTCAAGTATCTCTCCAAATCCTTCTGCTAGGTATAAGCCAACACCTTTGCCCAAAAGTTTTTTCTGCTCATCACTAAGGTCTTTTAGTACCATAACCGAGCCACTATTAATAACTGCACGCTCATAGCACTTGGTTTGCATAGCTCCATTGTAAGGGGTGAACGTGGAAGTTCTTATCTGACACTTGTCCCACACTATCTGAGCTTCGTCTAATCCCTCTAAAAGGTACTTTAAATCGTAGGTAGCCATACCATCCTTGTCTACCAAAGCGATGCGGCTTTTTGCATAAAGGTATGTTAGGTCACTTGAACTATGTAACTCAACTTCTCTTGCTTTATCGGATTTTTTAATCTCTTCTATCTCTACTAGCCCATACTGAGATGACTTAGACTTGCCTAAACGTCTTTTAC
>CAZEUM010000192.1:0-2722 GCA_964514765.1 uncultured Sulfurovum sp. | reverse complement strand
GATGGGTAGCTTCATTATGGAAGGTACACGCTTTAAAAGAATTAAAAAATAAAAAGGATTTAGATGAAAATAGTTAAATATATATCTCAACTATTTATTTTACTCTTAGCATTAAATACCATGGCAGTAGCTAGCATAAAAGATAAAAGTGCCTCCGAAATTGAATCTGATGCGGACGTAGCACTTTCTAAATTTTACTCAGAAGTAGCAGGTGGTCAAGCTTATCTTCAAAAAGCAAAAGGGTATGCGGTTTTTCCCGATGTAGTTGAAGGAGGATTTTTTATTGGTGGTAAATATGGTGAAGGCGTATTACGCATAGGAGACAAATCTCAAGGGTTTTACAGTATCACCTCTGCATCTGTAGGTTTTTTAGCAGGTGCAGCTAAATATTCGCTTGTTATTGTTTTCACAACAGATGTTGCACTTAAAAAGTTTATGCACGATGATGATTGGGAAAGTGAGATAGATGTTAACATGGTTCTGGCAGAGTGGAACTCTGAAGAAGAACTCGATGACATTGACTTTGGAACAGATATGATTGGTTTTGTTTTTGACTCAAAAGGAATGATGGGCAACTTCACACTTGAAGGTACCAAATTTGAAAAAATTACGCCTTAATTAAATCTTTCTTTATACGAACACTTCTGACAAAGTTCTTCTATGGCTTTGTCCTCCCCGAAACCCTCTAGCATAGCTTTAGCACGTTGTGCGTTTAAAACCATAGTAAGGCTTTCATTATGTAAGTCTCCAAGCTCTATGACCCCATCACAGTCTAGACAACAGGGTATAACTTTGCCGCTTGCCAATATGGCGACATGAGACTGCAAGCCTTGGCAGGTCCCATTACCATAATTTTTATTTTTAAGTGAGGGCCATTCAAAATAGTTGTCAAAATGCAGCAATACTTTAGAAGCAAGGCGTAGTGATTTGGGACGTTCTGTATAGATGGTTTTTAAATCTAAAGGTATGCCAAAAGTAATACCTAAAGTTTCAAAAAGTGTGCTATTAAAACTATGTTCTGACATCATCTCATCTAGGTTCCATACACGAAGGTTAATGAACAAGTTTTCTTCTCTTTTTAACTTCTCTTCACAAAGTTTTAATACGGGTTTCATATATTGTTCAAATGTGATAGAGCTATCATTTTTGTTAAAACTGTTCAATGAGATATTGATTTGTTTAACACAGGGGTGGAACAAAGTATCATAACTGTGTTTTTTTAAAAAATATCCAGAAGTAGTAAGTATTGCTTTAAGTCCATACTTATGGATAATGTCTAGGTAGGCGTGCAAATTTGACTGTGTTAAGGGATCACCTACAACATGACAGGCTATCTCTTTTGTATATTTTTTAGCTTGAGAAATGATGGATTCAAAAAAATCTAAACCCATCACTTTATTGGGAAGTTCTTTGGGAGGACAAAAGCTACAGGAAAGACCACATATATTGCTAAGCTCTATGTAAATACGGTAAAACTTCATTCGGTCTTTATTTCATACATTTGGAGAGGTCATAAATATTTTTAGCACGCTTCACGCAGGTTATACGAGATTCCAAATCAATAATTTTATCTTCTATCTTGTCTAATAACTTTATTTTTCTTTTGTCATCCCAAAGCACTATGTAATCATTTTCATCATTCCCCAATTTGGATTTTATACGGGTAAAACTTTCTCTACATAAGTTTGCTTCAAATGGATTTTCAACGGCTTGTAAACACTCACGCATCTTTTTCATAGATTGTAGAAGTTGAGGCAAAAGCACCTTTTGTTTTTCAAAGATATCTTGGCTTATACGTTGAATGAATTTTTTTCGTTTTGGACTATTAAAATTACTGACCATACTGGCTTGTTTTACTTCTTTAGACTTTATTGCCACATCACTAATTATTTTATACAAATCTTCTGGCTTTGCTTTGTTTATTGTTTTGATATGGTTTACGAAAAGTCCAAATTTTTGCACAGGGTAATTGGGAAAAGTGCAGTCTTCAGAAGTATTTGTATCAAAAGTCACTTCGCTTGCTGCTTTTACATAAGATAGATCATAGATATGAGACTCTAATTTTAGCACTATTCCTTTATAAATACATTTTTTGATACCTATACCTTCCCACACATCACAAATAACCCCTGCTACACTTTGTGTACCTTTTTTTTCTAAATGATTTATTTGTATACGTTGAATATCTTTTTTAATGGAAGGTTTTTTACGTTCTAGAAGTTGTTCATGTTCAAAATAGACCGTTGTTATGGTGTCTTTTGTTTCTTTATAAAACCTTTTAATACTTTCTTTATATTCTAAAGCACCTGTAGTCTTAACAAAACCATTTACTTCTTCTGACCTTATCTCACCCCAGTCTCTAAAACGAAAAATAGCCTGAGCTTTTACTGTTAAGTTTGTTTCGGGAGTTAATTGAGCTGTAACCTTAATATCGTACTTCACTAGGCCTGAGTGTATTTCAAATGGTTTTGCTGTTTTTGTCGTAGCAAAAAGGAAAGAAATACTTCCCAAGCATACCAATATTAAGAGTCTTATTGCTTGTCCTGCTAGCCTCATTAAAATCCTTATCCATAAAGTTATATAATTATAGCATAGGGATACAAAATCAACGTACCAATATACATTCAAAAATGTAGGAGATACCTGTAAAAAGCATATCACTCTCTTTTGTAAGACATTTAGAACATAGAGTACGTCTACAATATAAAAAACTCTCACCACA
>CAZEUM010000191.1:0-2740 GCA_964514765.1 uncultured Sulfurovum sp. | reverse complement strand
TAGGGCATCTATATCCATGTCATTAGCTACTTTTTCAGAAGCTAAAAGCATAAGGCGTTTGAGTGTCACACCCATGTATGTTTCGTGTGTTGAGCGAAATATCTCTGTTAAGACATCATCAAAAGGTACAGATATGAAAGAAACACGGTGAGAAGCCCCAAACTTGTTCCAAAGGTATAGTGCCACTTGTTTTACCCCTATTTCATGTGCCATGCCACCTAAATTGAAGAAGATAAAGTGCGTTTTCATCCCTCTTTTCATCGTAAGATAAGAAGCAATAGTAGAGTCAAAACCTCCAGACATTAGCGAAAGAATGTCTCCCTGTGTACCTAAAGGAAAACCAGCAAGTCCCATATGTTTGCTTGTAATAATATTGAGTTGATTATTAATCAGTTCCATTCGAATGGTTACTTCTGGGGTATGTAAGTCTACACCTTTTGTCTCATTGTGGGCCAACATATAACCACCCACAGTTTGTTCAATAGCAGTAGAGTTAAAAGGGTGTTTCCCCGCACGTTTGACACGAACTACAAAAGTTTTCCCCAGAATTTCATGTCTCATGATTTCATTTACCTTAACCTTTATTTGGTCCAAGGTTTCCATTTTATCAAATTGTAAGGCTTCAAGCACTTGTTCTATTCCTGGCGTGTCAAGAAGCGTTTGTCTAACTTCTGATAGTACAGATAGAGGTGTAAGAACCTCTAATTTATCAGAGAATTTTTTGACATGAATATCATCAGAAAAACGAGCTAAGAGTTTGATAAGATTGTTGTAAAGTTGTCCTAGCATTTGCCGTTTAGCTGATGGTCCCTTAACCATGATTTCTGGGAAAAGTTTTAAAATGAATTTTTGTGTTTGAGCAGATGCAGTTTTCACGGTGAATAAGCCTTATTTTTATATGAGGCATTATAGCACAAGAGGGCTAAATAGATTTTAACTATTGATAGATTATAAAAATACTCATAGCTTAGTATGAACTTATGGGCATTTTGTTTAAAGCTATATAGGTATAACCGATATATTTGGGTCAAGCTTATCTTTAAGCGCATTTTCTATGGCAAAAAGTGTACCTGTCCCTGCACTTGAACAGCCACTACAAGCACCCAAGTAAGAGATATATACATCAAACATGTCACCATTTTCTTTGACATTAAGTATATCTATATCACCACCGTCCATGACTAGAAACTGTCTTACTGTGCTATCTATAGCTGTTTCTACTGCAATGATTTTGTGATCTGTACTTAGGTCCTTGAATGGTATGGCTGAAAGTGCATTTTTAGCTTCTTCTTCTTCTTCCACTACAAGTTTATTAGCTTCAATATAGGCTAAAAGTACTTCTTCACAACTTTCATCTGTAGACCCTGCTCTTGTATAGTCCACAAGTGATTCAAGTGTTAGAATATTATGTGTCTTGATAGTCTTTTTAATACTATCAATACTCATAGGACTGTCTTTACATGGTATAGTAGCTTCATCATAGGTTAAAGAAGACTTTATGTATTCTTTAACTGCAAGCTTTGCAGCATCTAGTGCAAATGTTACAGCATAGCTTTCTGAAGCAGGAAGTGCTTCTACAGTAGGGTTATCTCTTAATAAACGCTCCAGTGCCACATAGGTGATACTGTCTACTTCTGACATGTTTTTATTGCTAAATAAGATTGATAACATATGATTAACTGCAATACCTAAAAGCACACCAGTATAAGAATAACGCGCTAAAACAATAGTGTCTTCATGTGTATTAATCGCCCAATGAAGGGTAAGTTCATACCCTAATGCTTCACTTCCATAGCTATAACTAAAAATATCAGCACCCAGCTCCTTGGCTTCTTCATCTGAGATAGTTCCCATATATTTAGGGTTTTCTATGAACATAGCAATTTTTATACCATATTCATTTTTTGATTGTTGATCCATACTTTTTCCTTTAGGAGATAATGCCTACTTTAGCGAGACAAGCTAAAAATAGGCTAAAAATAGCATAAATAAGACAATAGTACTCTTGTTTTAATGATAGGGTAGAAATATACAAGTTTTTTTACTATAACTTTCCATACATTTGTAAAGTATATTTTAAATTGTGATTATGATATCTATCTTTTGAACCTAAGGTATGATAAATAATTTTAGAGGAGTAAGAAATGTAATATAGAGCAATGAAGCCCTATATTGCGATAGAAGAGTAAACTTAGTTTACAGCTACTTCAACAGCAGTACCTTCCCAGATACCGTGTTTAGTACAGTAACCATGAGCTACAAGTTTAAGTTTTTTACCTGTTGGGATGATTGTAAATGTAGTTGTGTTGTGTGCTTTTATGTTTCCAAGAGTTCCTGGAGCGTATGAAGCTTTTGCTAATTTGGTTTCGCCGTTAAAAAGAGTGATGGACTCGATGTAGTGATCAAAATCATCTGGATGAGTGTATTCATTACCCATTTTAACTGTTACTTCAAATGGCTCTCCTGCGGTTGCAGTATCGGCACAGGTGATAAATGGTGAGTGTCTATCGATAAGGTCTTTCTTCGCTTCTCTGTCTACTTCGCTAATGTCTACGTATTTGTTAATTTTTGGCATTTTATTTCCTTGTTTAAGTTATTTGTAAATGGATTATAGCATAAATGGCATAAATAGTTTAAATTTACTCTTATTTATATAAAAATTTGGCTTTAAGTCTACACTAGGTAAATTATTACCCCACTAAGTGAATACCCAAACTTTTGAAAGAGTGAGAGGAGGTAA
>CAZEUM010000190.1:0-2767 GCA_964514765.1 uncultured Sulfurovum sp. | reverse complement strand
TGCAGCTGGTGTACTTCTTTCTATCTTCAAATAAAAGATACACATCTTATGCTTTAGCATTGAAGTAAAATAGCTTTTACTTTATAAATTATATGTATAAAAGAGGATACTATGAGTAGCAAAACGCCCAACGGACTTGATACACTTGGATTAAATAACATCGGAGATGTTTACTATAACTTAAGTTATGATGAGTTGCAAGCGCACGAAGTTAAAAATGGAGAATGTAAAATTTCTACATCAGGCACAGCAATGTGTGATACAGGTATCTTCACAGGACGCAGTCCAAAAGATAAATATTTTGTTGACCAGTCACCTTCCAATACACATATAGCTTGGGGTGATGTGAATCGTAAAATAGATAAAAAGATTTATGATGAACTCTTAGATCTCACTCTGACACAACTTTCTGGTAAAAATATTTATATTACAGATGTATATGCAGGTGCATCAGTTGCATCTAAACGTTCTATACGTTTTATCTCTGAAGTGGCATGGCAGGCACATTTTGTTAAAAATATGTTCATTCGCCCTACAGAGTCTGAACTTGAAACATTCGAAGCAGATTTTACTGTATATAATGCTTGTAAAACTGTGAATGAAAGATACAAAGAACTTGAGATGAATTCCGATGTTTATGTACTTTTTAATGTAGAAGACAATGTTGCTATTATAGGTGGCACATGGTACGGTGGTGAAATGAAAAAAGGTATTTTTTCAATGATGAACTACTGGTTGCCTTTAGAGGGTAAACTTTCTATGCACTGTTCAGCCAATGTTGGTAAAGATGAAGATGTATGTCTTTTCTTTGGGCTTTCTGGTACAGGAAAAACAACCCTCTCTACTGATCCCAAACGTGCACTCATTGGTGATGATGAACATGGCTGGGATGACCATGGTGTCTTTAATTTTGAAGGTGGATGTTATGCAAAAGTCATTAACCTTGATTTACAATCTGAACCAGAAATTTATGGAGCTATTGTAAAAGATGCACTTCTTGAAAATGTTGTTTCAGATGAAAATGGAAAAGTTGATTATGATGATGGTTCTAAAACAGAAAATACACGTGTCTCTTACCCTATAGAACATATTAAAAATCATAAAGAAGACCTTCAAGCAGGTCATCCAAACAATATCATCTTCCTATCTGCAGATGCTTTTGGTGTATTGCCTCCAGTATCTAAACTTACGAAAGAGCAAGCAATGTACTATTTCCTCTCTGGTTATACAGCTAAAGTAGCAGGTACAGAAAGAGGTATTACTGAACCTGTAGCTACTTTCTCTGCATGTTTTGGTGAAGCATTTTTGCCATTACATCCAACTGCTTATGCAAAACTTCTTGGTGAAAAGATAGACAAATATGATGTGAGTGTATATCTTGTAAATACTGGTTGGACAGGTGGACCTTATGGTGTAGGTAAACGTATGAGCATTAAAGATACCAGAGCATGTATTGATGGTATTTTAAATGGTTCTATTAATGATGTAGCCTTTGATACTTCGCCAATTTTTAATCTTCAAATTCCTAAAACACTGGCTGGTGTAAAAGACAACAAGGTACTCAACCCAAGAGACACATGGGAAAATAAAGAAGAATATGATGCAATGCTTACTAAACTTGCAGCTATGTTTCAAGAAAATTTTCACCGCTATGATAACAATGGTGGAGAATTTAATTTTTCCTCTGCTGGACCACAGGTTTAGTGCCTGTAAGTCTTTCTTGTAATATCTACAAGAAAGACTTACCCACATTTAATTTGTTTTTCTGTATACTCCCATCAATTTTATATATCAAGGAGACAATATGAACGTCAATAAAATTAGAGCATTTTGTAGACCATTTAGAATCGTAATTGGTTCTGCACTTATAGGGTATGGTATTTATAGTGGCAACCAATGGTTTTATCTAGGAGTTATTCCTCTTATTGCAGGCTTGCTAAACTTTTGTCCACTTTGTATCATTACTAAAAAGTGTGATACAGAAGACAAATAAAACTTTGGAGAGTTCTCTCTCCACTTAGCTTCTTTATACTCAGTATTTTTACTATAAATAAAGTATAATCATAAAACTATAATTTCTACATATACATGTAACAGGGGCAAATATGGATAAACTTACAGATTATTTAACTGAGCATAAACACAATGAGATACACCCCTCTGAAATAGCAAACTTTTTAAAAGATTTAGATGAAAAAAGTTTTACAGAGGCTGTGCATTTGATTCCTAAAGAATTAATTGCTGATGTTGCTTTAGAATTACCCGATAGGTATTTTGAAGATGTATTAGAACCTTTTACTCCTGAAGAAATTGCCCAATCTTTAACTGAACTTGAATCAGATGACCAAACAGACTTTATTCAAGAGCTTGAAGAACGTGATGAGAGGATGGCTAAAAAGGTTTTTACCAAGTTAGCCATTGAAGATCAGACAGATATTTTACAGCTTAAACAATATAAAGATGATGAAGCTGGCGCACACATGCAGGTTGAAGTATATACCGCAGAACTTGAAAAAAATGTATATGATGTTATTAAAAATTTTGCTACACTACGACACAACAATGAACTGGAAAATGTTTCTTATCTTTATGTAACAGATAAGGATAAGAAACTTCGTTATGGTGTAGGATTAGATGATCTTCTAATATTTGATTTTTATAAAACACTTGAAGAAAATATTAAAAAGACACCTAATAAATTTAAACCTATTGCTTGTGAAAATCATGATGATATATCTGATGTTGTACATCAGTTTCAAGAATATGA
>CAZEUM010000189.1:0-2819 GCA_964514765.1 uncultured Sulfurovum sp. | reverse complement strand
TTGTTCCTAAAAGTGTATGGCATTCTTTTTTTATCTTTTCTTCAAAGTCTAAGAGTGTTTCACATCTTTCACCCAAAGAAGCTAAAAGTTCTTTTTGTGCAAGATAGATGTTTGCATTTTCTTCTTTTTTGTGAACTTGGTAAAGGGTTTCTAGCTCATCAAGGGAAAGGTTTAGTGCTTCTTGAAAGCTTGTATTGGTACTATTTTTTATTTCTTTACTTGTGTAATGGTAGGCAGGAGCAATGGCTATACCTTGAAAAATAATATCTCCCTCAATTACTTCCCCTTCATATGCAAAAGTCTCTTTTTTTATGCTTTGGACTTGCACATCTGTAGACATAAGTGTTTCAAAAAGTACTTGTAAATATTGAAGTGCTTTATCTGCATCTTTCCCTTTTGTACACAAGGTAAAGGTATCTCCTTTCTCCAAAGAGAGAGAAAGCAAGGTATTGACAGACTTCACATCAACTGTTTTGCCTCGAAAGGAAGCAGTAATTTTACAAGAGAATGATTTACCTAAAGAAGAAAACTGTGCAACAGGTCTAAGATGAAAGCCATTGCCTGATGTGATAATAAGAGATGTTGCATGTGGCTTAGAGAAGAGATGTTTAAAAAGAAACATCTCTTATTCGGAAACTCTTACACAACGAACGTATCTGTTGTAGTTCTTGGAGGCATTGTCTGTGGCACCATCTTTAAAGTCTACGCCCCAAAATTTATTTTTGGCTCTATGGTAGGGTGTGCTTGTCCAGTAGAGTGAATTGATACTTGTATGGCTGAATTCTTTGAGTATTGCAGGAGCGTAACGTGTGTAGTCTACAATAGAGATAAGTTCATTGACTGTAGGTAAACGCCAGCCTGAAACATCACTAAGTTTTAAGTTTGAGCAATATTTTTTTGCTTCAGAGTGTGTCACTTTATTTTCATCACTATGTGGGGTATCTTCCCAAATAAGATTTGTTGTAGGGTCTTTTATCATAGTAGTCTCAGCCGTTGCCATAGATAAAGTTATGGCGATTAGTAGTAGTATGCGCATCTGTAATCCTTTTTGAATTTACATACAGTATAGCAAATATTTGTTATACTTAAGATATATTTTAGCAAGTTAGGAATTTTATTGAAACACCTTATTGAATTTATTGAAACGAAAGAGGTCAGTACCTCACCCATTTATGAACATTTAAAATGCACAGAAGAAGAAGCTTTACTTGTCCAGTGTATCTGTAAACGTTATGTGTCAGGAGTTGAAGAAGTCTCTGTTTTGGAGGTACTCCAAGACAATTTTAGCTCTGAGGGATATATCTATCTTCAAAAACTTGCTTTGGTAAAAAACATCTTAGATTTGGGCTGGATTATACAAGTTAGTTTTGGGCAGGCAAAAGCACATGAATCTTCAAAATTGGAACTTTTAGGTACTTCTGTTACCCCAAGTATCTCTTTATTGCGCTTACTTGAAGAAGGTTCTTTAGAGATTTTTCTTCCCGAAGTAAAACCTTATACTGACCATTTGGAGTATCTTCAAGATCAGTTTGATATGGTGGCACTCCTTCATAAAATTACTACATTTAAACAAGGTTTTGCAGACAATTCGCTAAGTATTGGACATTTTAAAAATAAATTGACATTGCTTGCTGCATGCATAGATGAGCGAGTGAAAATGACAAAAGTACCCATAGTAGTAGAAGAGTTTTTTAAAGAAAAAGAATTGGATGAAAAAGAAAAACGTATTTTTTTAGCACTTTTAAAAGAAGAGTATTCTGGAGGTGAAGGGCAGTTTAGGGACATGAATACCCTCATAGAGCTTATCTCTTTTGATGAATATGATAAGATTAAAAACAGGGCTTTACTTGAAGATGGTGCAAAACTCATTAGAGAAGATATTATAGATTATGAAGAGATACTCAATATGTTTGGAGGGGTGAGCCGTTCTTTTTACTTGCAAGAGGAGGTTATGCAACGTATTATCCATCCTAAAAAGTCAAAAAAAGTGACCAAACTTAAATTAGATGCTTTGGTAGGAGAACAAGAGCTTTTTGAGTATTTGAAGCCAGTAACTACCTTAGATGATGTTGTGTTGCACCCCAAAACAAGAGAGACCTTACAGAATGTTGTTAAGCAAGTAGACAAAAAGGTGTTTAAAAAGTTAAGAGAATGGGGCATAAAAGACAAGCGTAAAGCCATAGACGCTCGCATTATTTTTTACGGTGCTGCAGGTACAGGTAAGACAATGACTGCTATGAGTCTTGCCAAAACACTCAAACGCCCCATACTTTCTTTTGATTGTTCAAAAATTCTTTCTATGTATGTGGGAGAGAGTGAAAAAAATGTACGTAAAATTTTTGATGACTTTAAAGAGCTTAGTAAAAAAGCAAAAGTAGACCCAATTTTACTCTTAAATGAAGCTGATCAGTTTTTAAGTTCCCGTACCCAAGGTCCAGGGTCATCAGCAGACAAAATGCACAACCAAATGCAAAATATTTTCTTAGAACAGATAGAAAAATTTGAAGGCATACTTATTGCTACTACAAATTTACTTGGAAACATAGACAAAGCCTTCTCGCGACGTTTTAACTACAAAATTGAATTTAAAAAACCAGGTAAAAAACAGCGTTTAAGACTCTGGCAGTTTATGCTCCCAGAAAATGCAGATTATGAAGAAGATTTTGACATGTCAGAATTAGCCAAATATGACTTAACAGGAGGACAAATCAATCTTATTATCAAAAATACAGCCTATAAAGTAGCTGTACATGATGAGTCTGTTTTTGGAAACAAAGATTTTTTAGAAGAGATAGAAAAAGAGTTAGGGTCAAGTTTTG
>CAZEUM010000188.1:0-2840 GCA_964514765.1 uncultured Sulfurovum sp. | reverse complement strand
GTGATATGTTTTTAGAAAAGTTTGTAGAAAAACCTAGACATATTGAAGTACAAATCATAGCAGACAGCCATGGCAATGTGGTGCATTTAGGAGAGAGAGATTGTTCCATACAAAGACGTCATCAAAAAGTGATAGAGATTTCTCCTTCTCCACTTTTGAGTGCTGCTGTTAGAAAAGAAGTGTATCGCATCTCTATAAAAGCAGTGTATCGCTTAGGGTATGAGAGTGTAGGTACTATGGAGTTTTTAGTTGACGCAGATGACAACATCTACTTTATAGAAATGAATACTCGTGTACAAGTGGAACATCCTGTATCTGAAATAGTATCAGGCGTAGATATCATACAACGTATGATACAACTAGCAGAAGGAGACAAACTACATTTCTTACAAGAAGAAATTAGTTTTAGAGGCTATGCTATTGAGTTTAGAATTAATGCAGAAGATCCAAACAACAACTTTATGCCATCATTTGGTACTGTAGGCGAATACCTCACACCAGGTGGTCCAGGAGTACGTTTAGATACAACTATCTACAGTGGATATACCCTTCCCTCAAACTATGATTCTATGGTAGGTAAGTTGATTGTATGGGCGCTAGATTGGGAAGGTGTTGTTAAAAAAGCAAGACGTGCTTTAGACGAATATACGATTGAAGGTATTACTACCAACATTTCACTACATAAAGACATCGTAAATGATGAAGATTTTATCGCTGGTAAATTTGATACTTCTTTCCTTGATGAACGTGTAGATGAATTTGCCTTAATTCATGCATTGGCTCCTACAGCTTCGCAAGAAAAAGGTGTCAAGTCTTTCTTTTCAAAGCTCATGCAAAAAGGTTTGGTTTCAGATAAAGGGGATTTCATATAATCCCAGACTATTACCCTAACAAGTAAATAGCATTGCCTATAAAAAAGGCAATGTATAGACAAAACCCACCCCCAAATAAGCTATAATCAAAAAAATAACTTTAGGGAATATATGAGCCTCATACAAAAAGCAAAAAACTTCCTCGGACTAGATATTAAAGAAGACAAATATGCACTTGTAGATGACCCCATCTTCGGTAAAGTAGCCAAAGAAAAAGCACCAGACAAATGGGTACGTTCTACCTGTGGTTATTGTGGTGTAGGTTGTGGCATGTACATTGGTGTTAAAAATGGAAAGGCAGTCTACTCTAAAGGTGACCCACTACACTCTGTAAATTTTGGGACACTTTGTCCTAAAGGTCTTTCTGAGCATAAAATGGTCTACTCCGATAACCGTGTACAAACACCCTTAATGCGTAAAGAGGGAGTACTCAACCCTAGCACATGGGAAGAGACTTTTAAACATACTTCAGACGAATTTAAACGTATACAAGACAAACATGGAAAAGGTGCAGTGGCAGTCCTCTCTACAGGGCAGTTACTCACAGAAGACTTTTATGCTTTAGGTAAATTTGTTCAACTTGGGTTAGAGAGCAACAATTATGATGGGAACACCACACTTTGTATGGCTTCAGCTGTAATGGGCTACAAGCAAACCTTTGGGTCTGATGGTCCTACAGGATGTTATGAAGACTTTGAAAAAGCAGATGTTATTATGCTTATAGGTGCAAATATTGCTGACAATCATCCTATTTTAAAGTTACATATCGCAAAAAATGAATCTATTACAGCTAAAAAACCCACCATTATTGTAGTAGACCCTCGCGTCTCTAAAACAGCACAAATGGCAGATATCTTTGTACCCTTAAACCCACGTTCTGACTTAGCACTTATAAACGGTCTATGTTACATTATTTTTGAGCAAGGCTGGGAAGATGAAAAGTTTATCAAAGAACGTACCAATGGACATATAGCATTTAAAAAACATATCTTAGCCAACTACCCACCTCAAGAAGTAGCCCAAATTACAGGCATAGATGTCAAAAAACTTTACAACTTAGCAAAAGTATATGCACAAGCAGATGCTGTCATGTCTGCGTGGACCATGGGCGTAAACCAAAGTAGCATAGGTACTGACACTGTCTCTGCTATCTGTAATCTAGCACTCATCACGGGAAATGTAGGAAAAGAGGGAGCTAGCCCTATGTCTATTACAGGGCAGTGTAATGCTATGGGTACACGTGAATTTGGTTTTACCTCTTCCATACCAGGGTATAGGAACTATGCTAGCAACAGTGACAGACAAGATTTTGCGGACATTATAAATGTACCTGTAGATTTAGTGCCCAAAAAACGTGGCTATGCCTACCCTCAAATCATAGATGCCATTAACCGTGGAGAGATCAAAGCCCTTTGGGTAGTTGCTACCAATCCCCTAGTCTCTTACCCCGACCAAAATTCGCTAAGAGCAGCACTTAAAAAGCTAGATATCCTTGTAGTACAAGATGCCTTTATGTCTGACACTGCCCAAATAGCAGATGTGGTTTTTGCAGCTGCTACATGGTCTGAAAAAGAAGGCTGTTACACCAACTCTGAACGTCGCTGTAATTATGCTAAAAAAGCAGTTGAGCCTCTAGGTAATTCTAAGGCAGACCTTGACATAATCTTGGAGTTTTCAAAATATTTTGAAGGTAAACATGCACTACTCTTTAAAGACTTGAAAACACCTCGTGATGTTTTTAACGAAATTAAACGTGTTAGCAAAGGACAACTTTGTGACTACTCTGAAATGTCTTATGAAAAAATAGAACAACTAGGAGGCATACAGTGGCCCTGCAATGAACAAGCACAAAAAGGAACAAAACGTCTCTACACTCCTGACATGCCCTGTAGAACATCCGATGGGAAAGCTAATCTTTTAGCTGTAGATTGGAAACCTTTAAGTGAAATGGCTTCTAAAGAGCTACCT
>CAZEUM010000187.1:0-2876 GCA_964514765.1 uncultured Sulfurovum sp. | reverse complement strand
AGGGGCTAAGACTTGACAGAGTGAGGTTGAAATGTCTCATTGGATTATTGAGAAAGAGCTTTATGATTATGTTGGTTTAGTGACCAGAAAGAAGAAACTTAGCCATAAATAACATCACTACCATCATTGCAAGCCAATACATAAAAATCCATTTAGGATTTTTAGAGAGTATAAAACCTCCTACTACTCCTACTGCAAGCCCTCCTATATGGGCAGAAACATCTACAGAAGGAATGGATAAGCCTATCAAAAGGTTTATACCCAAAATAATGGCAAAGTCTTTCATAAAAGATTTTGACTCTTTGACTATTTGTTCTCTATGTGCCAAGAAGAAACCTGCCAAAGCACCAAAAATACCAAAAATAGCCCCAGAAGCACCTACACCTACAGATTCAGGATGCATATAGAGAGAAGAAAATCCACCGATGAGTCCAGAGAAAAGATAAATACTAATATACGCCTTTTTTTCAAAATACATCTCTGCACTACGTCCTATAATGTACAATGAAAACATGTTCATTAAAATATGTGTCATTCCTCCATGTAAGAACATGGAAGTAAAAAGTCTCCACCACTCTCCTTCTTGCAATACAAGTGGACCAAACAAAGCTCCCATATCTACAAGAACAACTATTTTCATATCTACAAAATCTTGACTTAAACTTGAAGACAGAAAATAAACAAGAACATTCACGATGATGAACGCATAAGTAAGTGGGTAACGCATCACTTCACTCTTGATGGACATTAGTAGATATCCTCTAAAGTATCATTCCAGACTTTGACATTCATACTGCACACTCTTTGGAACAATAATACTTCCCAGCCACAATAATGCTCTCTTTTGCCGTCACGTACACATGACAGCTTTCACATTCGACCAATGTATCTTCATCTAGCTTTTTTTCATGTAAACTTTTCCCAAATGTTGGAAATTTCCCCCCAAAAAATTTATAAATAAGTACCCCTGCTATCACAAGTATAAGTAGTTTTAAAATCAAGATGACCCTTTGATGTAAAGATAATTTCGTTGGTTTTTTTGTACTATATCATAACTTAACTGATGTTGTACATCTTCTATTTCATCAAAAACACGAGAGCCTTTGTAGAAAAGGTATTGCGTATGTGTATTTGTTATATTTTGGGTTAAGTCCAACAATAGCTTCGTATTACTAACTGCCCTTGAGCTTATCATATCAAATGCTTCATGTGCTACTTTTTCTACTCTTTTGGCTTCTACTTTAACATTTTTTAGTTCCAAATCTATCACTACATATTTCAAAAAAGAAACACGTTTTTTAAGAGGTTCGCAGAGTATCACTTGTGTATTTGCTAAAGCTATGGCAAGTACCAACCCTGGGAACCCTGCTCCAGTTCCTACATCTAAAAGTGTCTTGGGTGACATTATGAATGTCAAAGGAAACAAAGAATCAATAATATTTGCATAAATAGCATCAATCGTTTTTGCACCCGTAAGATTGTGTACCTTATTCCATTCATGTAAAAGGAAGGCAAAATTTTCTAATTTTACTATAGCCTCTTCTTCTAAAACAATCTTTTCATTGTCTAAATATTGTGATAAATTCAACCTTCTTCTACCTTTACTAACCCACTCTCTATAAGCTTAGCAACAAAACTAGAGAGATCATTTTCCAACACTTCTGCTTCAACTTCATACTGTTCTAACAACAAGGCAAGTACTTCTTGTAAAGTTTCTTTCTCTTGCATCGCCTGCCAGATAGAAGTACCCACTTCATCTAAACCAAAGTAGTTTTCGCTCTCCATATCAAGTAAGACCATCTCTCCATCTACTTCCTGTGCAAACACTGTTTCTGCAAAAGTTACTTTTTGGTTTAGGTTCATTATTTTTTACTTCCTTTGGATTCCATTTTTAAATGTGCAAACAACTAATCTTGAGATTTTGTATCTCTTTAGGAATAATTAAAATATCTATGTCCCCACCAAGCTTGGTCAAATCTCTATGAGAACCAAAGAGGAGATTGATTACTGTAGATTATTGATTTCTAAGGTACTAAGTCTTAAAGATGTAAGGGTTTCCCCAATAATTATTTTGTTTTCATAAATAAAATTATAGCATAATTACTAATCTGCCAATAACTTATACAAAAAAGGATAAGAAAAGTTACAAAAGGTATCATAGTTAGGTGAAATAAGAAAAATTGTTTTACTGGTCTGAAAAAGGGAGTACTATATGACGTTTGGTGGTACAAAACCTACCATCTAAATACTGAAAGTACTGTATATGCTTCATACCCATTGTCCCCTGTAATGATGCTATCTCCACATTGTGACCATGCGTGTGCTTTCATTTTTTCTTTGCTCTTTTCATCTTTCATGGCTCCCAAGTAAAACACGCCTGCTATAGCCCGTTTTTGTAGCATCTTTTGTGCACTAAGAGATTGCACTAAACAAGCACTCTCCCAAGGTGTATAGACAGAAGCCCTCATGATAGCTTGACCTACTAGCAGTGCCGTTTTCATCTCTTTGGCATCTACTGGGACTAAGTCTTTTTTATTTGCAACATGTTCCAAATTTTGGGTCAAGCTCTTAAATGAAAGTATTAAAATAGCCGCACGCATTTTACCCAAGGTATAGTACGCTTCTACAAAAAGCTTTTTTTCTTCTCTTGAGAGTTTTAGAAATTTTTTAAATTTTTGGATCATCAAAATCTTCTTTTATTAAACCTTTTTCCTTCAACTCCTTATACGTCCCCTTGGCTTTTACTCTACCCTCTTCTATGAGGTAAATGTAATCTGCTTGTTTTATGGTGGTGGTTCTATGGGCTATGATGATGCTAGTACGTCCTTCAAGAAAAGGGGCTAAGGTTTCGTAAAGATGGAACTCTGTGGCATTGT
>CAZEUM010000186.1:0-2882 GCA_964514765.1 uncultured Sulfurovum sp. | reverse complement strand
AAATGAAAGCTTTAAAAAAACATCTAAAAATCAAAAGTTTCTTATAGCCCTTTTTAAATGTATGTACAAGAAAGGAGAATATATGTTTGTCTACAAGCATATTTTCCCTTATCTTTTAGATACCTATGACAATGTTATTAAAAGTAAGAAAGCACATATTTATGCTTCACTTCCAGAACCTATGTATCGTGAGGCTTTTGATATATTGAACTCTATTAAAGGTGAGAGCAAAACAGAAACCATAGACTTGCAAACCTCTGCCATTTCAAATATACGCAGGGAACGTCTTTCTTCTTCCCTTTTGACAAAAAAATCTTTAAAAGGTTTACTTCAGACATTTATTCTTTGTTACAGAAAAATCTATGTGCCTAAGCAAGCTTACTCCTATTATACGGGGATTAATCTAGCTTATATTATTGGTTTAGCAGACACGATTTTTCCTGCTGAGTCATTGGCTGAAGGCTACAGTGTGCAACAGATATACATGGATGTACAACAATCCATACTAAAGGACAAGGCATCTAAAAATAGTACTGAAAATTATTATGCTTCTATGAGTGCATTGGAGTTTGCTTTGTTGATGCACAAAAAAAACCTTAGCCATGAACTAGAAAATATTTTAGAAACATTAGAACCTAGTCCCTATCTTGTAGACCAAACACAAAGGCAAATGGGGACTTTCTTTTTTGATATTGTTCAGAGTTTTGCAGAAGAGAAGGTTCAAAAATTTACTGAGATAAAAGTACTTTTAGAGGTATTTGATGCATATAAAAAATATAAGAAATTTTAAGTGTTAAAACATAGCTTTACAGTTGGGGTAACAGGACATAGAGATGTACTTGTGACAGACAGGTTGAAAAAGGATATAGATATTTTTTTTCAAAATATACTTAAAGAATATGATGAAATAACGCTTTTGTCTCCTCTTGCAGAAGGTGCAGATATGTTGGTTTCCCATATCTTTTTGTCGCAAAAAATACTAGGAAAGGAGCTTATACTTAACGTTTGCCTGCCTTTTGATGAAGAAACATACAGTAAAAGGTTTACTTCTAGCCAAAAGAAAGATTTTTCATCCTTACTATCAGAAGCAAATAGGGTATTTGAAGTACCTAAAAACCATGATAACCCTTATGTAAATGTGGGGAGATATCTTGTAAATAATTCAGATATACTTTTGTCTTTGTGGGATGGCACACAAAACCATAAAGCAGGTGGCACAGCAGATGTCGTAGCCTATGCCAAAAAGAAAAACCATAATATCTATCATATACTTTGCCAGCGTGCAAGTAGTTAGAGATACCCTAAATACCAGAAAATCCAGAAAATCCAATTTCTTTGCTTTATACTTCTTTTAGAACAAATACGTTCTTAAAAAAGATAAAGGATACAAAATGAACAGAAGAAAATTTTTAACTTTGAGTGCCTTAAGTGTATGTGCCTTTCCAGTAGTTGCATCAGCCATAGATTATAGAACTGTAAATCCTAAAGCTTGGGAAGCAAAAACAGTTCAAGCTACCATTAAAGGTTTATATGGTGATGTTAAGCTTATAGAGAGTAGTGATATTAAATTTAATATTCCAAAAATTACAACGAATGGAGGGGCGGTACCTGTAAGTATTGCAACAAGTATTGAAGCAAAATCTGTCTCCTTGTTTCAAGACTCAAACCCTGAGAGTGCTGTGGCTGTATGGACAGTACCTGAAGGTGGGATTATAGATTATAAGTTGAAATTAAAAATCAAAACTTTAGAAGGTGGAGTGCCTTCACTAGTAACGGTTGTGGTTGAAGGCAAAGATGGACAGTTTTATACAACATCTGCTCCTGTGAAAGTTACTGGCGGATGTGAAGGATAAATGATGAAAAAAATACAAATGAAAGCAAAAGAAAAAAATGGTGTAGTAGCAGCTAAAGTAAAAATTACACATGAAATGATGACATATAATCAAGCCAAAATTAAAAACATAGAAGCTAATTTTATTACGCATATTGTAGCAAAAGTAGGTGACAAAATAGTGTTTGAACTCTCATCGAGTCAGTTTATCTCTAAGAATCCTATATTGAAATTTAAATTTCATGGGAAAAAAGGTGAAATGCTAGAGATATCTTGGACAGATAAGTCGGGTGAAAGTACAAGTGAGTTTAAAAAGATTAAATAAAGAAAATACGCTCACACAGCATAGACATGTTATACTTGTTTTATGACAAATAAATCTAAGTATGACATATTGCAAGAGGTCGGTTTGTTTTCTTCCTTGGGAGAAGATGAACTTTTAGCCTTAGAAAAAATCTCACAATTATCTGATTACAAAGAGGGAGATACGCTTTTTGTAGCAGGTGAAGTAAGCTCTGTACTTATGCTTCTTATTGAGGGGGTGGTGAGTATTTTTAAACATGATGACAAGGGTAATGAAATTATCATAGGGTATTTTAAACGCTATGAACTTTTAGCAGAGGCTGCTACTTTGCGTCATTCACCTTTACCCTCATCTGGACGCTTTCAAACAGATGGCAGACTGATTAAGATAGATGTGGAAGCCTTTGAAAGTTTGTTTATTATGCATCCGACAATCTCTTACGCTATCATCCAATCTTTACTTCAAAAAATAGAATTACTACAGCAAAATATACATTTTAACATTGCCTCGTCTTCCATAGACAAGATAATGCATTTTTATAAAGAAAATCCAAAATTGAGTTTGGATTTAAAGCAGTATGAAATTGCATCTATTTTGGGTATGACTCCTGAAACACTTTCTCGAAATATTCGTAAACTTCTGGGTGAAAATAAACTTGAAAAAGTAAGTACAGGATATAAATTAGCATAGAAAAATCACGGTAAATCAAGACTAAGTATAAAGAAAGTATAATATTAAAAACTATTA
>CAZEUM010000185.1:0-2958 GCA_964514765.1 uncultured Sulfurovum sp. | reverse complement strand
ATATAGGCCTTACCTTGCTCGCTATGCACTTCTGAAATATCTATATGTACATAGCTGGCTCCATGAGATTCTGGGACTAAACAATTAAGCAAGATATATTTAAGTATGTCTTATAGTTTTTTCAATCTGTCTTTGGCAATTTTAGCTGATTTTTTCCCTTTATAGTTTGCAATAATATTTTCATAAAATGCTTTTGCCTGACTCTTATCACCACTTTTATCCAAGGACACTGCTGTGTGTAAAAGAAGAGTATCTATATAACTTGCCTGATCATAAAGCCCTGCACTCTTTTTAAAATAAAATATAGCATCTTCATACTGCTTTGTATAATAAGCAATCTCACCCAAGTAATAATTAGATGCCGCAGGTTTATATCTTTTGGCATCTGTTATTGTAAATCTTTTTTGTGCATCTGCATAACGTTTTTTAACAAAAAGCCTTACACCTTCGCTATAAAGACTTGCAGTACTTTTATTTTTTTTGATTTTTACTTTACTTTGTTTTTTCCCCAAAGCAACATAAAATTCTTCTTTACTAACATAATTTGCATTAATATCATCTATCATATTTGCTAGTTTTTTAAGAAGCTCATCATTAGGAATATCTGTATTCACTGTTGCATTATGTGATTCTCTAATTTGTAGTTTATGCAGTGATGCACTTAAACCCTCAATAATGGTAGTTAAACCATCTATACGTTCATCCTGTGCTGCAATTTTTTGTTTCATGACAGACAAAGACCTTCTCGAAGAAGAATAGGTAGATGCTCTATGTACTGCTCTCTCATTATTTACATTAGCATAAACAGAAGGTTCTGCATGTAAAGTCAGGGTACCTGTCATCACTAGAGCAATAAAAACTAAATATGTGCCTATGTTTTTTATATATATTTTCACTTGTATCCTACTTCACTAAACGAATATCAACTCTTCTATTTCTATCATAACAACTGTCAGTAGGGTCTGTACAAACAGGGCTACTTTCGCCCAAACTAACCAGTAGCGTTTGTCCAGAAGAAAGACCTTGTGATACAAGAGAGTCTTTCACTGCTTTGGCTCTTTTAAGACCTAAAGCATAGTTATATTCATCTGTACCAAACTCATCACAGTTACCTTCTATTTTTATCTTAGAAGAAGATGCCATTGCTATTTTAATATTATTGTTCATAGCAGCTTCCATTTGCGATGAAATAACATAATTTCCAAAATCAAAATACACAGATCTAAACCTATCTGCACTACTATTAAAGCTTCCTTCAGACTCATTACCATAGCTACTCTCATCTATACTCACAGTATCACCAGCAATTGAATTTGCATCTGATATATTATTGCTACCATCCAAATCTGGTGCTTTTTTTGCACATCCACTCAAAAATACTGTAATAACTGTTGTGAATATAAGTAATTTATATGTCATTTCTATCCTTTTTACTTCAATTATATTACCAATCTATAGATTGTATTTTTTCACCATTATAAGAAAATAGTAAACTTTGTGAACTCGTTAAATTTATATAGCCTATAGATGTACCATAGCCTGCTTGCTTAAGGTACAAAATGACAGAGCCATCTCTTGAAAAACGTGGAAACTGATTGGTGCCAATTGTCGTAAGAGGTCTTGTATTAGAACTTCCTGAAGTAGCCAAATAGAGATTAAAAGTGTTCTTTCCAAAAGCATTATTACTCTCTCTACTCGAATAGACTATCTTATTTCCATGCGCATCACAGGCATTATTGTTTCGTCCACGATACACCACTTGCGAAGTCGTTGCAGAGTGAATGGACTTCTTGAAAATATTTGGATACCCCAAACGGTTAGAAACAAATACTATGCGACGCTCATTCTCAACATATCGACCATTCACATCAATACCTTTAAAGTTTGTCACTCTTGTTTTGGCTCTACTTGCAACATTCATTTCAAAAATATCCGCCTGCCCTTCTGGTGCCATCGTCAGTAAAATCTTTGAAGCGTCCTTACTCACATCTGAACATACTATCATACCTTGTGAAGATGCTATTTTTTGTTTTGATCCATTGTAAATATTTAGTTTATATAATGTAGGAATTAACTCTTTGTACGAGGTATAAAAGATAGCTCTTTGCTTTGCATCAGCCCACTTTGGAAAAAGGTTTAGACCACTTTTAATAATGGTTTTTTGATAGGTCATTGTATAATCAGCCAAACGTATTTCACTGTGTCCAGGAGTCGTATAAACAGCATACACAACATAACGATTTATCCATGATATATCTGGGTATTTCAAAATATTGTTCACATCAGATATTGCTTTATGTACTATAAATGGCATCTTTGCTTTAGCTGGTACTGCATAACTTTTTTTAAATATTTCTGTACCATCTGAGGCTTTCAAAAGCCTCATAAGGAGCTTTGCCCCTGATTTCTGATTCATATTGTATTTGAGTACATACTCCTGTCCTTTAAGTCTAGGCAAGATAAAATTAGAAGAAATATCTCCTTCATCATGATGTACAGCATCTACTATAAAATGTCCACTAATTTTAAGATCTGAAATTAAAATATTAAATACTTGTACATTTTTTACATCTGAAGTATCTACAAGAGATATGCGGGAACGCTGTTCTACATCTTTTTCTATTTTAAGTCTTGCGTCCACTGCAAAAAGATGTAAAGTAAAAAAGTGTAGCAATAAAATAATGGGTAATAAAGGTTTCAAGCCAAATCCTTAAGTCTTTTCTAAATTCAATAGTCTAGTATTGTATCAAGGCAGAGTTGAAGTACGCATTAATTAATATTAAAATAGTTTTTTATGTTAAAATTGCTTAAAAAGAATATAAAAGATGCATAAAATTATGATACTAAGTGGTGCAGGACTCTCTGCTGAAAGTGGCATTCGTACTTTTAGAGACCATGATGGGCTTTGGGAAAACCATGATGTAATGAAAGTTTGTTCTACCCAAGGTTGGATTGAAG
>CAZEUM010000184.1:0-2976 GCA_964514765.1 uncultured Sulfurovum sp. | reverse complement strand
ATCACATCGGAGACTGGGGTACACAGTTTGGTATGCTTATTGCCTACCTTGAGATCAAAGGTGAAGATGCTTCTGTGGGTCTGAAAGATTTAGAACAGTTTTATAAAGATGCCAAAGGTAAATTTGATGCTAATGCAGACTTTGCCAACAAAGCAAGAGCGTATGTGGTCAAAATCCAATCAGGGGATGCCCATTGCCTTAGCTTATGGCAAAAATTTATAGATATCTCATTGGGACATTGTGAAGAAGTGTATGAAAAGTTATCTGTCAAGCTTAGGAGAGATGATGTGCGTGCAGAGAGTTTTTACAATGAGAAATTACCTAAAGTTATTGAATCTTTAACTGCCAAAGGGATACTTCAAAAGAGCAATGGTGCGCAATGTGTCTTTTTAGAAGGAGATGAAATTCCTGTGATTGTGCAAAAAGGTGATGGTGGGTATTTGTATGCCACTACAGACTTGGCAGCCTTGCAGTATAGAGCGCAAAGCTTAGGTGCAAAACGTATCTCCTATGTAGTAGATGCAAGACAAGCAGGGCATTTTAAGCAAGTCTTTCGTGTAGCCAAAGAAGCAGGGTTTGTACCTGAAGATGTAAATTTAGAGCATATTGGTTTTGGCACAATGATGGATAAGAATAGTAAACCTTTTAAAACCCGTGATGGTGGTACCATAAAACTCATTGACTTACTTGATGAAGCTGTATTAAAAGCCAAAGAGAGCATTAATAACAAAGAAGACTATAGCCCTGAACAAATAAATATTCTTGCAAAAATCATCGGTATTGGCGCAGTAAAATATGCCGATCTTTCTATAAACCGTGAATCAAATTACATCTTTAACTGGGATAAAATGCTGTCTTTTGATGGGAATACTTCACTATATGTGCAGTATGGTTATGCAAGAATTCAGAGTATTTTTAGAAAATTTAATACAAAGATAGACGGTAATATTGTGATAGGTGATACCTTAGAACACAGGTTGGCTACAATGTTATTGCGTTTTGAAGATGTTTTAGAACGTGCTGCTGTGGATGCCAGCCCTAATCAAATTACGAGTTATTTATATGACTTGGCAACCCTCTTTATGCGTTTTTATGAACAAAACCCTATACTAAAAGAGGGTGTAGATGAGGGAACAAAAATGAGCCGATTGCAATTGGCCAACCTTGTGGCTAAAACCATCAAGCAAGGGTTAGACATACTGGGTATTGAAGTTATAGATAAGCTTTAAGGGGACCCATTAAGTAAAAAAGGAACTAAACCATGAGAGCAATAATCATTTTAGCAATACTAGCTACTTTAGCATTAATTTTTTTTCTCTATAGTCGCAATAAAGACCTCAAAAAACTTTTGATATCTTTAGGCACATTTTTGGGCATTATCTCATTGGCTGTCGTAGGTAATTTAACGCGGCAGGTGATTCCTATTTTTTTAGCACATATTATTTTGATTGTGTTTTCTTGGGGAGGGTTGTTAGTGTATGTGTTTAAAGACAAATATTATTGGTGGATTATTTTTTCACCTGTAGTAACCATAGTGTTGTTTTTACTCTTAGAGCTTCTGATAGGTTCTGCAAATGAAATATAGGCAATTATAGTTTGCCTATAAATATTTTACGCAGGGTCTATGTCTTTATTTTTTTTCTGGTTTTCAAGCAATTCACTTAAAAAAGTTTCAAGTGAATAGCGTTGTCTGTATTCAGGTATCATGATATGCACGAGTATATCTCCTAAGTCACCTACTGCCCAATCATCACTAATGTCTGAAGCTAAAAAGCCATCATTTTGTTCTTTTAGTGCAATTTTAAGATGTTCAAAAAGTGCGATAGTATGTTTTCCATTTAGTGAATTTGCGATAACTACACGTTTTGCAATATAATCTGCATCTTCTAGGTTAAATACTTCTATCTCTTCAGCTTTTTTGTCGTCAAGTACATTTACGATACCTGCTATTCTTTCGTCTATTGTCATAGGGTCTTGTCCTTCTAATATATATTTGACAGATGCTTTAATCTTTTTGTCAATAAATTGTAAATCTTTTTCTTCTCTTATGTAGGTTGAACTTATGGATACTTCTATATGTAGAAGCTGCCATTCTCTAAGTTTTTCCGTATCTAAGGGATGATTACCTCGTGTTGCTATAACCCATATTACTCTTTCATTGAGCCATTCAAAGGCATGCCATTGTGCTAAGGTTGACAGATTGTCAGAACCTATGATGAGGTATTTGACAGTATATGTTTGGTTAAAATGTTTTACAGAGTCTGAGGTGACTGTACTCTTACCTTCTTTTATCTCAAAATCATCTACTCTGACATGGTCTATAGGGTCAAAAAGTGTTTGACACCACAAAAGACGCATGTGTGCATTTGCCAGAGTAGATGTTTTAAAAGGGTTTAGGTAAGCAGGTACAACAAGCAGTTGATCACATGCCAAGTTTTCTATAGCTTTTTCAACAATGCGTTGATGTCCTTTGTGGGGAGGGTCAAAAGATCCACCAAAAAGTGCTATAGTAGGCTTTTGTTTATTAACCAAATACTAACCTCATTTACTGTAAAATTACAGAATTTTAGCATAATAATTATAAGGAAATGGCATGGCTATAAAAGTAGCAATTAACGGACTTGGAAGAATAGGTAGATGTGTGGCACGTATTATTTCTAAAAGAGATGATATAGAGCTTGTTGCCGTGAACGCTTCGGGTACGCAAGAGATGATTGAATACAATGTAAAGTATGATTCTGTACACGGCACTTATAAAGATGTTTCTGTTGTTAATGGCTACTTGAATATGGGTAAAACGAAAGCTAAGATATTTTCAGAGCGTGATTTGTCAAAAATTGATTTTGCTTCTTGTGGGGTTGAGGTAGTGTTAGAATGTACAGGTGCATTTCTAACCCAAGAATCTGTGCAACCTTACCTTGACAATGGTGTAAAAAAAGTACTTTTTTCTGCCCCAGCTAAAGACGATACTGCTAC
>CAZEUM010000183.1:0-2990 GCA_964514765.1 uncultured Sulfurovum sp. | reverse complement strand
TACCTGTACAGAAGCTCAACAAATTGACTATTGTTACTCTGGAAAATGTTTTGATGTAAACAAAACAGAACATGCAAAGCTAAAAGAGAGTGGTACACCTTTTGTTATTCGTATTAAAAAACCAAGTAAAGACATAGTCTATCATGACCTTATCAAAGGTGATATTACGAGTACAGTAGATGACATAGACTCTTTCATTATCTTAGGTACAGACGGCAGGCCAAGCCACAATTTTGCCTCTGCCTGTGATGACATGATAAGTGCTGTAGACTTCATCCTTCGTGGTGAGGAACACCTATCAAATACTGCGAAACAAATACACATTAAAAGTCAACTAGGTTTTAAGGAAGAGATAATATATGTGCATTTGCCTATGGTTTTAAATGCATCAGGTCAAAAGCTGTCACTGGAAGATGAAGCATCTTCTGTGAAATGGATGTTTTCTCAAGGCTATATACCTGATGCTATTATCAACTACTTGCTATTATTTGCCAATAATAATGTGCCTAAAGAGATATTTACACTGCCTGAATCCATAGCATGGTTTAAGCTTGAAGACATCTCTAAAGTGCCTGTAAAACTTGACATAGATAAACTACGTTTCATCAACCGTGAACACCTCAAACTTGTAGATGACAAACAACTCTCTTCTTTGTTTGGCTTTGCAGATGCGCAAGTGGGTAAACTTGTGAAACTCTACCTTGAAGAAGCCAGTACCATCAATGAACTTGCATTAAAAATTCATCCTATTTTTGCAGCTAAAGTATTTGAAGGTGAGTGGGAAGAAGAAATGAGCATGCTACAAAAACTTATAGAAGATGCCCCTATGATGAATGATTTTAATGACTTCCAATCTTACCTCATGAAGAAATCTGGGCTTAAAGATGAGCACTTCTTTAAGCCTCTTAGACTCTTGCTGACTGGTGCAAAACAAGGACCAGAACTTTCTGACATTTACCCAATGATCAAATCATACCTACTGGAGGTAGCCTCATGATAAGTGAAATTTATGGACTAATACAAAGTATAGGAATACTGTATATATGGATTATTATTATTGCATCATTTTTAAGCTTTGTACGACCTGACCCTCACAACCCTGTAGTACAAGTTTTATATCGTTTAACAGAACCTGTATTTGCTTTTATACGTAAAAAATTACCTTTTGTAGTAATGGGTGGAATTGATTTGTCTCCCTTAGTTATTATTTTTGGTTTGCAATTTATAGATATTATTATCAAAAACGTACTTTTTGGATAAACCTATGAGATTTTACTTACGTTTTGTACTTGCATGTGTACTTCTTTTTACATTTTCTCAAGCTAAAACGCTAAATTACTGGACAATATCTAAAATGCCTACAAGTATAGAAAAAGACTATTATATCTGGCGTTTCCTCTCACAAAAAAGTACCAGTAAAGCAGATGCAAAAAAGGTTATTTTTCAAGCCAGTAGACTAAACAAAAAACTACGTACTACCTACAGAAAAAAAACAGGTTTAAATGCCAAAATACTTAAAATAAAAGTACCTTATGGGGCAAGTAAAAACTGGAAGAAAAGAAGTATTGCCCATAAAAGTTTTAAACATGGTCTCTCTTTGATGCAGCAAAATAAAGCCAAAGAAGCTTCACGACATTTTGCAAATGCTCACAATCATTATAAAAAACGATACGATGTAGACAAATCACTTTTTTGGCTTTATTTAAGTACAAAAAATGACAATTACATAAAGCTTTTACGCCAGAGTTCTCATGTCAATATTTATACCTTAATGGCAGCAGATACCATTAATGCAAGATACCCAAAAACAATCACAAAATCATTATGGAAAAATGAAATTTATGGGTTTGACTCACAAGACCCTATTGCTTGGGCCAAGATAAAACACAAAATGTATGCTGGATATGATTTAAATGATCTTGCAGATAACTACAAGTCACAAGAAACCATAGGCATACATACCTACTTAAAAGCAAAAGCGTCTAACTATGAAGAGTCTTATTTCCCTATGCCTTATCGTAACATTATGAAACATATGCCTAAAGAGCGTCAAGCACTTATTTATGCCATAGCAAGACAGGAAAGTCGTTTTGTTCCTGCCTCTGTATCACGTTCCTTTGCCTTGGGCATGATGCAGTTTATGCCTTTTCTCATTAAACATATTGCCAAAGAAAAAGGGGAAAAAATGGGTATGGATGATATGTTTCACCCCCATAAAGCCATAGAATATGCAGACTTTCATCTTAATTACCTAACTAAGTATCTTCACCATCCTCTCTTTATTGCCTATGCTTACAATGGGGGTATAGGGTTTACTAGAAGGCTCATTAAAAATAAACGTAACTTTAGGAAAGGTTCATATGAGCCCTATATGAGTATGGAAAAAATGAAAAATGTTGAAGCCAGAGAATATGGTAAAAAAGTCTTGGCAAATTATGTCATATACATCAATAAGCTAGGTGTAAAAACACGCCTGTTTCCTTTGTTGAAAACATTGGCAACACCTGCACACACAGATAAATTTAGAAAATAAATCCAAAAGGGCTTTCTAAACAAAGTCTAGCTAAAAAGCTTCTTCTGTAAACACATATTTTGCCACTTTAGCAAAATATAATTTCCCTTTACCATACTGCTCACTTTCAAAGACAAGGGTAAGTTTTTTACCTTTAACATGAGAGAAAGTCACCAGATAATACTCACCCCAATCAGAAATAAATGAGAGTTCTTTAAGTTCTAAATCATTTTGACTTAATACTTTGACCTCTTTTGCTTTTGTAGCATTTAAACGTAGACTGTGGCCCAATGCCTTGGCCCCATATTCTTCTAAATGTAAACCTATAATAAACTTTTCATCTCTGGTATCATTTTTATCGAGAATTGGCGTATAGAGGTATGTTGCTGTTAGCATCACTTTAGTAACATTGTCTTCATAAAATTGAATTTTTTCTGTTTTTTGTAGTTTTTTATGGTAGTTTATTTTTTCTTTGTAA
>CAZEUM010000182.1:0-3037 GCA_964514765.1 uncultured Sulfurovum sp. | reverse complement strand
ACGCTACTGCGTAAGCTGGACGGTAATCTGTGTTGTTTGCGTTTAAATGCGTGTGGGCCGCATAACGGAATTGCCCAGTCCGACATGCACATAGCCCCGACTACTCCAGTCGAAACCAAGTCACCCCCAGTAGGTTTGCATAAACTTAAACGGGAGGATTTTAACACTTTTGAGTGTTTTTGTCAATAGCTAGGGAATTTTAGACAAAAGTAATCTGCTGTGATTACTTTTTAGAGATTCTTATAAGCTTCAATTAAAGACTCACAATGATTTGTGCCGCAGTACCTGCTTTCTCATTGTGTGGTTGGTATAGGTAATTGTGTATTTTTTCAGGTTTTCTTTCAGGTATTTTTAAAGCTTCAAACTCTTCTTTGGCTAATTGTTTAGCTTTAAATAATGCCATCTGTACACGGCTATAGAAGTTTGCAGCACCTTCTCCTGAAGTCTCAATGGCTAAAAAGTTTGCTTCAGGAAAACGGTTGGTAACCAAAGACTGGACACCATCAGACACAGCAGATGAGGGCATGCACCCAAAAGGTTTAACAGAAATTACAAGATGGGAAATATTTTCTTTTACAGATTCAATGAGGTGAGCCACTTCTAAGTGACCTTCGCCCCCATCGCAGTCTAAAGTGTAGTAATCTTGGCTTAGGGCTGCTAGTTTATCCATGTTAGGAATCTCATAATTATGCAAACCAATGGCTTTGGCATAGAGATGAAAGTGGGTTTTAACAGCAGCTTTGCCTAGTTTAATGAGTACTCTTGATTTAACAGAAGAAAAATCAACTTTTTTAGCTCCTTCAACTTCTAAAGATTCTCTTTTAAGCACTGCTCGTTCTGCTTCCCAAAGACTTAGCATAAGCCTATTGATAATGGGTTGAGGGATACACTCTGCCCCTTCAGATTCTAAAAATCTATGAAGGTTATAGTTACCATCTCCTTCTGTCATAGCAGCCCAAAATTCCCCCATAACCATCACTTTTGCTTTAGCTTGTAAACGGTTAAGTTTTACCTCTCCTAAAATTTTACGGCAGTTCCACATAGCCCTAATAAGAGATTTTTTTTCTAAAAATGCATCGGAGATTAAAACACGACATGCTTCAATTGCTTTATTTGTAGATCCTACCTCTATTTCATAAGGACGCATTTTGTAGCCTAAGATGTTGATAATATCACCAATAATTATGGATTTAATAAGGGTAATAAAAAACTTAGGAGTAAAGTTAAATATTTCATCATCTATGTCATCCCCTTGAAAAATACCTTTACCTTGTTCAAAAGAGGTAATACGTAAGCCATCAAAACCAGCATCACGAAGAGCTTTTTTATACTCTGTTATATACATACCAAAACGGCATGGTCCACATCCTCCTGCTGTGAGATAAACATACTTTTGCACAATTTCTTCAGTGCTTAATCCTTCTTTATCCCTAAGATTTTGTAGATATTTTATAAGATTCCCTACAGTAAAGTAAGTAGGATTACATTGACCTTTGTTTCCATAGGCTTTCCCCGTTTGAAAAGACTTAAAATCAGGGTTAGGTATGGAGATATAGTTTTCTCCAAGTGACTGCAAGGCAGCTTGAATGAGCCGGTCTTGTAGTATAGTAAGCCCTCCTGAGAGCATAATAGTCTCAGATTTATTAGCATACTTGATGGGCTCTTTAGGTACATCACGCCATTGACTTACTTTTTGATTAATGAAATTTAAGTCACCATTTTTATCGGTCATTTTTACTGTGTTACAGGCTATACTCATGCCAAAACTCCTTCTTTTAAGTGTTGATTAGATATTTCTTGCTTATGATTGTTTAGTGTTTGTTTGTATTGGTCTAAGGTATAGGCAAAGGTTTTTACCCGTATTTTTATGGAACCTCCAGGTTTATTTGCATCTATATCATGCAAGGTTAGGTGTGGGGTACGTGAAGCACCAAGTATCTTGTCTATGATGGCATAGGTTGGTGCATCATGCCCACATTTAAAGCTACTTAAGTCAAGGACTGCTATATTTGGGTGACGTGCTGCAAATTTGGCTGCCCATACTTTTTGTGCTGAGTTGGTAGAAAAGTTCTCTGCCCAAACATCGCGGATGTCATAAGCAGATGTGACCGTATGTTGGTCAATGTCATTTTGAAAGTATTGTGATAAATAGCCTTGGTCTTTAGGAATGGCACGCATAGAAATGGTTTTAAATCCAAGTGATTGAAATTCATCAAGTACTTCATGGTTCATCCCTGGATCAGAATGATAAGGTCGCCCTAAAAGTAAGATGACAACTTCATCGTTTTCTACAGCATCATCTAGCATTTTCCGTCCTTCTTTCATGATGTCAGCATCATTTTTATCGAGTGCTTTCCATGCCTGTTCAACTGCCCAGTTATTTTCATCTTCACTCATGTAGAGCTTGTCTTTCCATGTGTTAAAAAGTTGTTTTTTGAGCAAAACTTTGTTGTCAAAGTTGAGTGCATCTTCTACATAGTCAATACCTTTTTCTTCAAAAAGGTTTCTCTCCTTTGTAAAAGCTGAGTAAACTACTTTAGGCGTACCAGAGATGATAGGGCACGAAGTTTGTCCCATGGTATGCTTGACATACCCAGGAAGTTCTGTGACCGCAGGAAACCACATATGGTTAAAAGATTTTTTAGCAAACTTTTTACTATACATAAGTGAATAGACATGAGATTGTGCTACTTTTGCAGGATAACAAGAGTCTACTGAACCGTATTTTGCACCTTCTAAAAACATATCTTCATTAGAGAAGCCTGAGAATTGTATTTGTAAAGGGTTTAGGTCTAAGGCTTCAAGGTAAGTACGTAAAAAAGGAGCTAAAGAGTAAATGTTTAGTACTTTTGGAATGGCAATACGCAAACTTTGTCTATAGGTCTTCATTTCAGAAGAAGATATTTTAAAGTTTCTATGGAATTTTTTTCTTAGTGTTGGTCCCCAACCACCTAAAGTTACTCTAACTTGTTGCTTAGCAATTTGAGTCTTAGCTGTAGGTTTCGTTTCTAAATTGTAGGTGGGTGCAAAAAGAGAC
>CAZEUM010000181.1:0-3073 GCA_964514765.1 uncultured Sulfurovum sp. | reverse complement strand
CCCCACACAGACGTTCCAGGTCTGCACCTTCGACCACTCGGACACCCCTCAATAATTAACATGGTTCATCTTTCAATAGTTAAAAAGTTTTAGAATATCGAATAGATAATGTAGTACCTCTCCCCAGATATCTGCGGCACACAGTAAAGAAAGGTGGGCTGCTATGTTCCCATCCTGACCCATTGTCTTTAGTCACCGTTGCACAGGTCTGAAAAGAGGCGAGAGAATTATAGTGAAAGATTGCTTATATTATGTTTGTAATCATATAGGGTGGGTTTACCATCTTAGCTATTTTCATTGTGGATAACAGACCATTCATTAAAGGGAAGCGCTTCAAAGTGTAGTTTTTCAATACGAAAGTTGTAGGTATTTGCAACAGTAACAATGGTAACTTTTTTTACAGCATATTTTTTGTAAATGGAAAATTTGTTTTGACACTTGAGCCAAAAGCTCTCTTCCCCCTCAAAAGGAGCAGGAATAATAAGCTCATTGTCGTTAGTGATGTACCCATGGTTTCCTAGTGTACGTATGGCTATGTTATGTTTAATAAGAGTAAGACCTATCATGTTGTCAAATTGTGTACCAAAAGCTTGTTGTCCTGAAAGGTATTTGGCAAATGCAAAGTCATACATGAGCATCTTCTTAGCACTTCGTTTTATGGCATTGTCTATAAAATAGAGCAAACCTTCTTCTTGAAATTTTTTAATAGCATAGTAGACAAAATCTTTAGAGATACGAAAATGTTCTTTGGTAAACAAATAAATTTGATGCGTACTTAGTGCTTGGGTGTTGTATCTTGCAAGAATCAAAATGAGAGACTGCTCATTGGGGTTAAATTGTTGTTGGAAAAATTGTTTCATAGCAAGTGTAGTGTTAGTTCTGTGTTTTGCCATGGCAGGTAATGTACCAGCTTTTAAAAAGTGCTTAAAAGCATGTGTGGCTGAACTGGCATGTGTAAATGCAAAAAACTCTTCATAATCAAGTGTAAATAGTTGTTGATAGCTAAATGCTTCTTCTTGTATAGGGCTACGACTAATAATAACAGTACGTGCTACGGTAGGTAAATCATCTATCATCCCTTCTTCATAGTGGTCGAGTATGAGTTCTTTTATTTTTAATTCATCTATATAGTCTTGTAAAGGAAGCGTGTCAAGTGTGTTTAGTATGAGATTAGGCTCTTCTAAATCAATATAGAGACTATGTGTACCCTGTTCTTGTAGATACTCCAGTACCAAGGCAGTTTTCCCTGCACCTCTTACTCCATATAGATTTACATTCCCATCAGGGAGTAGTTGAATTTTTCTTAACATATATTGCTCATTGACGGGTGGATGTTCATGGTAGTGTTCTAAAAAATCCATCTATATGCTCCTTAGTTTCCTTTTAAAAAGGAAATAATTTTCAATATGGTAGCATTTTTAGACTAAAAAGTATTGTAGTCTTCAAAAAGTTTGGGTATAATTCGCGTTCCTAAATATTTATGTTAGAGGGTTAATCCCTGTGTTTAGGCACCTTGGCTTTGCCATGCTGACGAGTTCTTTTAAAGGTAAAATATGGAAAAAATTAGATTAAAGCTTAAAGCTTACGATCATAGAGTGTTAGACAGATCAGTTGCTGCTATAGTAGATGCAGTTAGACGTACAGGTGCAGAGATTAGAGGGCCAATTCCAATGCCAACTAAACTTAAGCGTTATACGGTTCTTAAATCACCACACGTAAACAAAGATGCGCGTGAGCAATTTGAGATCAGAATTCACGGAAGAATGATTGACATCATTTCGGCTACTCCAGATACTATAGACTCACTTATGAAGTTAGACTTAGCACCTGAAATAGAAGTTGAAATCAGATCAATGGACAAGTAGGAGTAGAGATGGAATTTATAATAGAAAAAATTGGTATGAGCAGAACTGTTGATGTACCAAGTGTTCCAGTTACACTTTTGAAAGTCATTGAAACGAAAGTTTGTGAAGTGAAAGAAGACGGAAAAGCACTTGTTGCATATAACTCAAGTAAAAAACTTAACAAAAGCATTGAAGGTCAGCAGACTAAATTTAATGTTTCTAAAGAGTTTAACAAATTTATGACTATTGAAGTGGCAGTTGGAACTGAAGCTGGCGATTTAAGCACAGCGATTCTTTCTGAGGCTACATTGGTAAAAACTTCTCTTAACACTAAGGGTAGAGGTTTTTCAGGTGGTATAAAACGTCACGGATTTGGTGGTGGACCTGCTTCGCATGGTCACAGATTTGGTAGACGTATTGGTTCTATCGGTAATGCTGAATGGCCTGGACGTGTGCAACGTGGTAAAAAAATGCCTGGACAATACGGTAACACTCAAACTACAGTAAAAAATGATGTACTTTCATTTGATGCGCAAAATGGTATCTTAGTATTAAAAGGTTCAATTCCTGGTCACAATGGGGCTAGAGGATTAGTAAGGATAGTTAAATAATGAAAACAACTCTAATTAAAACAACAGACCTTCCTGCATCATTTTTAGATGTACACCCACATAATCTTTACCTTTACTGTAAAGCATATGCGTCAGGACTTAGAGCAAACACAGCTCAGACTAAAACTAGATCTGATGTACGTGGTGGTGGTAAAAAACCATGGGCTCAAAAAGGTGGAGGACGTGCAAGAGCAGGTTCTATAAGATCTCCTATATTTGTAGGTGGTGGTGTTGCATTTGGACCAAGCACTAACAGAAATTATGATCAAAAAGTAAACAAAAAGCAAAAGAAACTTGCGCTTTACCATGCATTAGCAGAAATGGCAGCAAATGGGAAACTATTTATTGTTGATTCTATTGCTATTGAGTCTGGTAAAACAAAAGATGCAATTGCATTTGTAAATGGTCTTGAACAAAGAGATGTACTTGTGGTTAAAGAGTTGATAGATGATAAGACTTTCTTAGCATTTAGAAACCTTCAAAACGCATACCTTATTGAATCAAATGAGCTTAATGCTTATCTTGCTGCTGCGTATCACTCAATCGTGATCGAAAAAGCAATTTTTGATAAATTGACAAAAGAGGCTTAATATGGCAGATATTACAGATATTAAAGCA
>CAZEUM010000180.1:0-3137 GCA_964514765.1 uncultured Sulfurovum sp. | reverse complement strand
AAAAGTTTTGGCAGATAAATATGGTACACCCTTATATGTGTATGATTTTGATTATATTGAAAACCGATATAGCACACTTAAAGATGCTTTTGCGGGTAAAAAATCTATTATTAATTATGCAGTTAAAGCAAACTCAAACCTTTCTGTAATTGCACATTTGGCTAAGCTTGGTGCAGGTGCAGATTGTGTGAGTATTGGAGAAGTAAAACGTGCTCTTGTAGCAGGTGTAAGTAAATATAAGATTATTTTTTCAGGTGTGGGAAAACGTGATGATGAGATACGTGAGGCTTTGGAAAAAGATATTTTACTGCTTAACTTAGAATCTGAAGCAGAGATGAAACGTGTTGAGATGCTTGCCAAAGAGCTTGGCATGGAAGCACGTATCTCTATACGTGTAAATCCAAACATTGATCCTCAAACTCACCCTTATATTTCTACCGGTCTACATGAAAACAAGTTTGGTGTTGAGATTGATATGGCTAAACGTATGTATATTTATGCCAATAAATCAGCATTTTTAAACCCTGTAGGCATACACTTTCACATTGGTTCACAACTTACAAAACTCTCACCCATACGTGAATCTGCCGTAATTGTAGCAGACCTAGTACGTTCACTAAAAGCCATCAAAATAGATATTAAGTTTTTTGATGTTGGTGGGGGTATTGGTGTGGTGTATGATGATGAAGTGACTATTTCGGCATCTGAATATGCCCAAGTCATTTTTGAAGCAACCAAAGAGCTTGATTTGACGCTACTTTGTGAACCAGGACGCTACATGGTGGCAAATGCAGGGGCATTTTTGACCAAAGTATTGTATGAAAAAGTGAATAATGGTAAACGTTTCGTCATTGTAGATGGCGGTATGAATGACCTCATACGCCCAAGCCTTTACAAGGCATACCACAAGATAGAAGCTGTGAGTGCAGAAGGCAAAGAGGTAGACAATAAAAAAACAGTAGCTGATGTAGTGGGTCCCGTATGTGAAAGTAGTGACTTTTTTGGTAAAGATGTTCCTCTTCCACAGCTGGAGCATAATGACCTTATTATTATACATTCAGCCGGTGCCTATGGTTTTACGATGGCATCTAACTACAACACCCGTGCAAAACCTGCAGAAATTGCCATAGAAAATGGAAAAGACAGACTCATACGTCAACGTGAGACATACGAAGACCAAGTACGTTTAGAGTTAAAGTATTTGGAGCAATAGTGATGGATAATTTTTTGAAAAAGCAAAAAGTTGCGTGGGCATGCTGTCGAAGCGAACTTAGCGTTAGCGTAGTTAAAATGGCTTTGCCTCTTTTGCGTCCTCAATGAATGGAGAAAAGATGAATTTAGACGATTTAAGATTAAAAATAGACAATATAGATGATACTTTACTTGAACTTTATAACGAGCGTATGGAGTTGGTACATAAAGTAGGTGAACTTAAAAATACTACAGGTACACCCATTTACCGTCCTGAGAGAGAACGGGCAATTTTAAATCGTCTTAAAATTCAAAACAAAGGAAAACTTACTCCTTCGGCAATAGATGCACTTTTTTTGGAATTATTTGCAGTTGCTAGAAATCTAGAGTTACCTGAAGGTGTGGCATACCTTGGACCAGAAGCAAGTTTTACACATCAAGCGGCAGAGGGTAAGTTTGGTGCTATGAGTAGCTACTTGTCTATAAGCTCCATTCAGGGTGTTTTTCGTGAAGTTGCTAAAGGAACAGTTAAATTTGGTGTAATACCCATAGAAAATTCATCTAATGGTATTGTCAGCGATACTATTTATTGTCTAAATGAATATAATCTTAAAATTATTGCAGAAGTGATGATAGATGTACATTTAGCCTTTGCCACACTAAATGATGACATTAAGAAAATTACAAAAATTTATTCTAAAGATATTGCCTTTGGACAATGTCGAAAGTTTTTAGAAGATTTAGGTTTGGATGAAGTAGAACAAATCCCTGTAGAATCTACGGCCAAAGCAGCAAAACTAGCGCTCAAAGATGAAAGCGCAGCAGCCCTTTGTCCAGCAGTAGCTGCTAAGTTAAATAATTTGCCTGTACGCTTTCAAGATGTAGAAGATAGTGTCAATAATAGAACACGATTTTTTATTATTTCCAATTTTGAAAATGCAGTATCTGGTGATGATAAAACTTCTTTACTTGTGAGGCTTTCAAATACACCAGGCTCATTGGTGAATTTTTTAAATCATTTTGAAGAAGCAGGAGTGAATTTAACGAAGATAAAATCACATATTGTTGGAGGTAAGTCTATTTTCTTTATTGAATTTAATGGACACAAAGATGATATACATGTGAAAGTAATTTTAGAAAAAATGAAAAATGAAATTAAAGTCTTGGGTTCTTATGTGAGAGAAACTGATGATGTATATAAGAGTGAAAAGTGATAAAATTTAACAAAGTATTAAGAGATATAAAGACATACGAAACAGGTAAACCTATAGAACTTGTGGTACGTGAATTTGGAATTGATGCAAAAGATGTGGTGAAACTTGCTTCAAATGAAAACCCTATAGGTACAAGCCCTGCGGTGCAAAAAGCCATCATAGCCAATGCAGATAAAGCACATCTCTACCCTGATGACTCTATGTATGTACTTAAGGTTGCACTGGCTTCCAAATTTGGGGTAAAAGAAGACAATATTATTATAGGTGCAGGGTCTGATCAGGTCTTAGAGTTTATCTCAAGGACTGTTTTACATGAAAATGCTTCTGTGCTTATGTCTGCTGTTACTTTTGCGATGTATGAGATTTATGCCAAACAAATGGGTGCCAAAATTTACAAAACTGCTAGTTATGAACATAAGTATGATGAATTTATGGAAGCTTATCATATGTATAAACCAGAAATTATTTACCTGTGTACACCCAATAACCCAACAGGTGATGCAACAAGCAAAGAAGTAGTTTTAGAAATTATTAATGCAGCAAGTAAAGAAACAATGATTGTGGTAGATGCTGCTTACATGGAATATGCTTCAGCAAAAGATACAAAATATGCCATTAGCCCAAATGACTTACTTGCTTTTGAAAATGTCATTTATTTGGGTACTTTCTCTAAAGTATATGGCTTAGGTGGCATGAGAGTAGGCTATGGTATTGCCCAAAAAGAACTCATTG
>CAZEUM010000179.1:0-3139 GCA_964514765.1 uncultured Sulfurovum sp. | reverse complement strand
ATGCCTATCTTGGAAGCATAAACTGGGGTGCATTTCAGGCTAGAATTTCAAACCTTATCGTCAATGATGTGAGTACAGAGTGGGTGCTACATAGACCTAAGGTAGATGCCATAGCCATGGTGGAACATGCAGCTTTTGGTGGAGACTTGTCAAAAGCACTTAAAGATGCAACGCCTACAAAGTACCGCTATAGACAATTGCAAAAAAAAGTAGCTGACTATAGAAACATTAAAGAGAATGGTGGCTGGAGACATATAAATTTATATAGTATGTTAAAGCTGGGGCAAAGAGATGAGGGGGTGAATTCTTTACGTGAACGTTTGACTATGACAGGAGACTATCGTGCTTGTTCTCAAAACAATGAAGACCTTGTTTATGACCAATGTTTGCAAGTTGCGGTGAAACATTTTCAGTTACGTAATGGACTTTCCGATGATGGTGAAGTGGGTCCTGTCACGCTTTCCGTGTTAAATAAAAGTGTGGAGGAACGCATAGAAAGCATGCTTTTAAATTTAGACCGCATAAAGTGGCTAAATGACTTCAAGTCAAAACGGCATGTGATTATTAACATTCCTGCTTTTATGCTCTACTTTAAAGAAAATGGTAATGTGATTCAGAAGGTAAAAACCATTGTAGGGACACCTAAAAACCCTACCCCTATTTTTTCTAATACTGTTAAAACAATTGTGCTAAACCCTCAGTGGAATATCCCTAAAAGTATTATCCAAAAAGAGATGATTCCTAAATTGTTGAGAAATTCTAATGCTATGGCAAGACAGAGGATTGAGATTTATGATGGCTGGGAGAAAAATGCCTCTCTTATAAACCCTGCTTCTGTAGATTGGAGTAAATACCGCTACAGTAAATGCCTTCCTTTTCGTTTTACACAAACATCAGGCAGACATAATGCTTTAGGAAAAGTGAAGTTCTTGTTTCCCAATAAATTTTCGGTCTACATGCATGACACCCCAAACAAACATCTTTTTAACAGAAGTAAAAGGGCTTTTTCACATGGTTGTATACGTCTACATAAACCAAGAGAGCTGCTTGAAACTTTTTCTACTTTCAATGACAACATAGATTTCAAGAAGTCCCAGAAGGTATTAAAAGGTACAAACAGATCATATCTTTCTTTACAAAATAAAGTACCTGTAGATGTAATTTATTTGACAGCATGGGTCGACTATAATGGAGTATTGCAGTTTAGAAATGACATTTACGGTTATGATAAGATGCAGTTAAAATCATTTAGAAAATGGTAAAAGGAGTAAGTTATGGCTTTTGAATATGCTATTGTGTTGACGGGGGGTATTTCTACAGGAAAAAGTACAGTGCTAAAAGCGTTTTATAGCTTTGGTTTTCACAGCATTGATGCAGATGAGGTTGCCCACCAAATACTACAAGAACAGTCTGTAAAAATTGCTGAAATGTTTGGTGAAGCGTTGATTGTTAAGGACAAGGTGGACAGAGCAGCCTTGGGTGATATAGTCTTTTCAGATGCAAGTAAACGTAAAGAACTTGAGGCACTTTTGCATCCCCTCATCTATACTGAAATAGAGCGACTCTCTGCTACAGAAGATCGTTTAACAAGACCTTATTTGATAGATATTCCTCTTTTTTTTGAGGCGGGACGTTACCCTATCGCAAAATCTTTGGTGGTGTATGCAACAGAAGCCCAACAGCTTGAGCGACTCATAAAGCGTGAAGGCTACAGTAAAGAGGAGGCCTTAAAAAGAATTTCCACACAAATTTCTATAGAGGAAAAACGTAGCGTAGCTAGCTATCTTATATATAATACTGGTACACTTACGCAACTTCAACAAGAATGTGAACGTGTAAAAGAGGAAATACTCAATGACGGTGACTAAGTATTCAGCAAATGGCAATGATTTTGTAATAATTGTAGCACACAAAAAAGCAAACAGAGAAGCCTTAGCACAAAGACTTTGCCATAGACAAAATGGTGTAGGTGCAGATGGTTTGGTAGTGGTCTTACCTCATGATGACTATGATTTTGAATGGGAGTTCTATAACTCAGACGGCTCTAAGGCAGCGATGTGTGCTAATGCAAGTAGAGCTGTAGCCCACTTTGCACAAGAAAAAGGCATTTGTAAAGACAACAAAGCAGAGTTTTTAACAGGAGCAGGCATCATCCGTGCAACAATTAACGGTTTGTATGTCGTTAGCGACATGGTAGAGCCTAAAATCATCAGAGATGACATAGAAGAAGATGGTGAGCATTGGTGGCTTATAGACTCTGGCGTAGCACATCTTGTGTGCATTAGAGACGATATGGAAACATTTGACATAGAACAGCTAAGAGCCTTACGTCACAAATATAATTGTAATGTCAACATATGTAAGGTGGATGGCGATACTATGCATGTGCGAACGTACGAGAGAGGGGTAGAAGACGAAACCCTTGCTTGTGGTACAGGCATGGTAGCGTGTTTCATACGTGAGCATAAAGAGGGGAAAGTGTCAGATCAGATAAAAGTACATCCTCGAAGTGCTGATGAACTGTATGTAAGTTACGAAGACGGTGTATATAAGTTTGCAGGGAAAGTGACCAAGACCTTTGTTGCAAAGACCTTGATATAGTTATGAGAACCTTAAAAAGTACCAAAACACACACTTTAAGTATCTCTTGGTTATACTTCCATCCTTAAAAAGTTACACATATACATTTGCTCGATTAACTCAGTGGTAGAGTGCCTCCATGACATGGAGGTGGTCACAAGTTCAAATCTTGTATCGAGCACCATTTTTATTTCAAATACCCCATCGCTGTGGCGATAATATCATCATCATCTTTTGAGTTTGACTTTAATAGCACACGCTCCAAACTCTCTTCTCTAAACTCTATAAAGACTTTTTCACCATAAGAAGAGACTTTAGAAATGCCTTGTTCTCGTGCCAATACCTTCATGACAATAACATCTATAAACTGTCTGGTAATTGTGTCAAGTTTTCCAAATCGGTCTGCAATTTCTGCTTCTATTTCATACACTTCACCTGTACTTTCACAGAGTGATAAACGGCGATAGAGTTCAAGCCGTAAGCGGTCTTCTTCTATGAGTTCTTCATTAAGGTAAGCATCTATGGAGAGTTTCATGTCTATGTTATGTGCCACTTCTTT
>CAZEUM010000178.1:0-3140 GCA_964514765.1 uncultured Sulfurovum sp. | reverse complement strand
AAGAAGGTTTTGCACTTCCTGCTGTAAATGTGGTCAGTACTTCGTCTATAAATGCTGTACTCGAAGCTGCAAAAAAAGTAAACTCTCCAGTCATTGTGCAATTCTCCAACGGTGGGGGAGCGTACTATGCAGGCAAAGGATTGCCCTCAGACCAAGCAGCTATTTTAGGGACTATTTCTGGTGCCAAGCATGTGCATACAGTAGCTAAGGGCTATACTGTACCTGTGGTGCTTCACACAGACCATGCAGCAAGAAAACTACTGCCTTGGATAGACGCACTTTTGGATACAAGTGAAGAACATTTTAATGCTTACGGCAAACCTCTTTTTTCTTCTCACATGATAGACTTAAGTGAAGAGCCTATAGAAGAAAACATTGACACCTGCAAGAGATACTTGGCGCGTATGGTAAAAATAGGTATGACCTTAGAAATAGAGTTAGGTGTGACAGGTGGAGAAGAAGATGGTGTAGACAATACAAATATTGATAACAGCTTACTCTACACCCAGCCTGAAGAGGTTGCTTATGCCTATGAAGAACTTTCCAAAATATCTGATAAGTTTACGATTGCAGCTTCTTTTGGCAATGTGCATGGTGTGTATAAACCAGGAAATGTTAGCCTTACTCCAACGATACTTGGCAATTCTCAAAAATTTATAGAAGAGAAGTACAATACAGCTAAAAAACCAGTTGATTTTGTATTTCATGGTGGTTCTGGTTCTGAGTTGGCAGACATTAGAGAGGCTATCTCTTATGGGGCTATTAAGATGAATATAGATACAGATACCCAATGGGCATTTTGGGATGGTGTAAGAGGATATGTAGCAAAAAACCATAACTATTTGCAGGGTCAAATTGGTAATCCAGATGGTGAAGATAAACCAAATAAGGGGAAATATGATCCTCGTAAATGGTTACGTGCAGGTGAAGAGTCTATGGTTACCCGACTTGAACAGGCTTTTTCTGATTTGAATTGTCTTGGACGAAACTAACTCTTTTCCTAAATCTTCTCCCATAGATACCATCACTTTTGAAGGTCATTCTTTTTATTTGAAAAGAGATGACTTGCTTCATCCAGATTTCTCTGGAAATAAAGCTAGAAAATTTTACTACTTTCTTGAAAATAATTTTCCCGATATTCAAAAGATTATTTCTTATGGTTCTGCACAATCAAATGCTATGTATTCTCTTTCTGTACTCGCAAAGATGAGAGAGTGGAAATTTGAGTATTTTTTAGACCACATAGCTGACTATTTGAAAGACAACCCTCATGGGAATTACGCAGAGGCTTTAAATAATGGTATGCAAGTTTCTGTAGGGCTAACACCTTGTGTGCATCCAAAAGAAGTTCTTTGCATAGAAGAGGGTGGACGACAAAAAGAGGCAGAGCGTGGTATTAAAATATTAGCTGAGGAAATATTGGCATGGCAAAAAGAACAAAATATAGAGGAATTTAATATTTTCTTGCCATCAGGCACAGGAACTACAGCACTTTTTTTACAAAAACATTTGTCAAATAATACAGTGTATACCAATCCCTGCGTAGGCAATAGTGGGTACTTAAAAAAGCAATTTTTTGCGTTAGAAAAAAATGAAAAATACCATCCAAGTATTATAAACTTAGAGAAAAAGCACCATTTTGGAAAGCTTTATAAAGAAAACTACAAAATTTGGCTAAAATTACAAGAACAAACGGGAGTGGTCTTTGACCTGCTTTATGACCCACTAGGATGGCGAACACTGTTGGCTCATCCTGAGGTTTTAAGTAAACCCATACTCTACATACACCAAGGTGGTGTGCTAGGCAACGAGAGTATGATCCCAAGATACAAACGGAAATATGGCATGTAGGATCTTGTGCCCTTACAACACCGATTTAAATAGGATAATAAGATGAAAATATTTTATAGTAATGACGACACCTTTGAAGCAAACTTCAAGGAACTTTTACAGCGTGGGAAAATGGATATTGAGGGTGTGACTAACATTGTCTCTGGACTACTTAAAGAGATACAAACAGAAGGCAATAGAGCCCTCAAAGATCAAATAGCAAAGTTTGATAGATGGGAACCTAAAGAGGATGCTGAACTTCTTGTCAGTACTGATGACATGGCAAAAGCTTATGAAAATATAGACCCTAAACTTCGTGATACCTTGCACCTTGCGTATGACCGCATAGAGTCTTACCACCAAAAGCTTATGCCTAAAACATGGATGGACACAGAAGTAAATGGTACCATCTTAGGTCAAAAAGTGACAGCAGTTGACCGTGCAGGGCTTTACATCCCTGGTGGAAAAGCTGCATACCCTAGCTCACTTCTTATGAATGTCATCCCTGCACAAGTAGCAGGTGTGGAAGAGATAGTCATTTGTACCCCAGCACCTGATAATGAACTCAATGAACTACTCTTAGCTGCTTGTCACTTATGTAAAGTTACACAAGTTTACAGAGTAGGTGGAGCATCTGCCATAGCTGCTATGGCGTATGGAACAGAGACCATCCCTAAAGTAGATGTCATCACAGGTCCTGGCAATATATTTGTAGCAACTGCTAAAAAGTTAGTCTATGGAGAAGTAAACATAGACATGATAGCAGGGCCCTCTGAGATAGGCATACTTGCAGATGAGACAGGAAGAGAAGACTACATAGCCATCGACTTACTAAGCCAAGCAGAACACGATGAAATGGCATCTTCTATACTCATTACCACAGATGGAGAACTTGCAAACAGAGTGAGTGACAAGGTAGAAGAATATTTACAAACCCTTAGCCGTGAAACCATAGCTAGAAAATCCATAAAAGAAAGAGGAGCTATCATCGTGACATCTACTATGAAAGAGGCGATAGACCTCATGAACGATATAGCCCCTGAACACCTAGAAGTTATGACTAAAGATCCTATGGGCTTACTAGATGACATCAAACATGCAGGTGCTATATTTCTAGGAGAAAGCACACCTGAACCTATAGGCGACTATGTAGCAGGTCCTAACCATACACTGCCTACAGGAGGAACTGCAAAGTTTTATTCGCCATTATCTGTTGATAATTTCTTGAAGAAATCGTCTATTATCTCTATGTCTAAAAAGGGTATGGAAGAGATAGGAGAAGCTTGTGCTTTGATTGCTAACACTGAGGG
>CAZEUM010000177.1:0-3140 GCA_964514765.1 uncultured Sulfurovum sp. | reverse complement strand
GACAAGGCCAATGCTATTGAAGAACTTAAAACAAAGTACCACAATGTAGTCATGGTAGGAGATGGTGTGAATGACACACTTGCTATGTCAAAAGCAGATGTTGCTATCTCTTTCGCATCAGGAGGAAGCCAAGCAGCCATAGAAGTCTCAAACATTGCCATAAGCCATTCGCATCCAGAAGATGTAGTGGAACTATATGTTATTAGTAAAAATACCTTAAAGGTAGTTAAACAAAATTACTGGATAGGTACAAGCACCAACCTCATAGGTGTAGCTTTTGCCGCCATAGGTAAACTAAGTCCTGCGGCCGCTGGTGCTATACATATTGGTCATACAGCGGCAATTATGGCAAATTCATCACGATTAGCACTCAGAAAAAGTTTGTAGTTATAAAGATGCTTAGTTGATAGTCATTCTTAATCTATTTTAAGTTTTAATTAAAATAAAAGTAGTGATAATAGCAGAAGCAAAATATAAAGGAACTCTATTGATAACAGCAGAAAAGCTTGTTGATTTGGCATCTTACTTCACCCTTATACACCACACAAAAGGTCGTATTAGAGTGAGAGTAAGCCCAAAAATAAAAGAACTTGATGGAAAAGTAAGCCTTCAGGAAATAGAAGAGTTACCTAAGCGTATAGACGGTATCAGCAAAATAAAAATAAATAAACTTGTTGGCTCTATTACCATCGAGTACAATCCTGATATTTTTGAAAAAGAGTTATGGGATAACCTTGTTGAGGGTGAAAACCTCGATGAAGTGACCAATATAATCAACAAATTATATAAGGAGGTAGTGTAAATGGAAATAAACTTTGATGAAGACTTGTTACTTTCAAAAAAAGTAGACCCTTCATACAATGAACCTGTATTGCATCAAGTACTTAGAATTGCAATTTACGATGAGTATCAAGCCTATGAGACTTACAGAAAAGTGATAGATACTTTTGGAGATGTAAAAGTATTTTCAAATATTATGGAGGCAGAAATAAAGCATTACAGTGCCTTAATGATTTTACTTGAAAAGTATGCTGTTCCTGTACCTATTGATAACTGGTATGAACGTATAGAAATACCAAGCTCTCTTGTTGAATGTTGTGAAGTAGGTGTTGTTGCAGAAATAGACAACATTAAAATGTATGATGCTCTGCTTCTTCACAGTAAAGAATACCCAGATGTCACAGAGGTATTGTATAGGCTACAAGCAGCTTCATATAACAATCATTTACCTGCATTTAGAAAATGTGTGATGACTTATCATATGCCAGTTTCTTCTCCAAACATGGATAGCTCTATAAATAGTGAAGAGATGTCTGAAAAGATAAATGAATTTAGCCAAATGGCACAAAAGATGGCCTCTGGTGATATGAGTCAAGAAGACCTAATGAAGATACTTGGAAGTACCAATATGGCATTTGCAGGTGGGATTTTAGCAGGTGGTTTAGCTGCGGCTGTACTACCTAAAATGCTTAACAAAGATGAAGAAGAGTAAACACTCTTTTTGTAAAAATATAAAGGATATAAAATGTTACCATTTATTTTAGGAGCTGCCGTAGGTGCAGGTGCAGTTGTTGCAGTACAAAGAAGAAAAACATTAAGAGAAGAAATCGTAAAAGGTGTAAGTGTCGCTAAAGAAAGCATCACAAAAGGTTTACAAAAAGCAAAATCTGTTTTAAGTAAAGGTGCAGAAGATGCGAAAGAAAGTGTAGAAGATTTTGGTTCAGATGTAAAGAAAAAAATACATACGATTACTGAAAAAAAAGAAAACACTAAAATAAAAGAGGCAAAATAATGATTAATACTGGTGATGAGAGAAACGTAGTAGGACATTTTATATCTGGTGCAGTTTTTTCTGCAATGTTTGCAACAGCTATAAATTATAACAAATATAAAAAGTCTGAAATCTCAAAAAATGAGATGATGAAAAACACATGCAAACTAACACTTCAAGGTGGTTTAGGTACAGCCTCTGCTATAGCCACAGCTAATTACATAGGGAAAGGTAACTACATAGGTGCTATGACTGCTATGAGCCTTGGAATTGCAGGACTTTATGCAACAGAAAAAGCGCATGAAATGTATGGAGAAGGGTTCATGGGCAAAGGTACTAAACCTACAATGGAAAAAGATACTTCTACTGTAAAAAAAACCACAGCAACAGCACATAAAGCAGAATTAAGCACAGAAGCAGTAAAAAAACCTACAACAAGAAAAACAGCTGTTAAAAAAACTGAGATAAAAGCCAAAGAGGGAGTAAATAATGAATGAGCAAATACAACAAACTGGACAAAATATGTCACAAGATAATATCGCTTCAATGACTAGCCATATGGGACATTCTAAACAAAACAGCCAAAATGGCTTCAATCAAAATCCATATATTAACGATTCCAACAATGCTTCCTCAGCTCAATTTGCACAAAATCCACATATTGGGGCTAATGCAAATCTTATGAGTCAAGCTGCCAATAATGCAAATACTTTTGACACAGCTAATTTTCTAAAAGGTGCACTCATCGGTGCTTTAGGTGCCTACCTTCTCACCAATGAAAATGCACAAAAAACCATATTTAAAGGTTTTTCAAAAGGTTCACAAATATTTCAAGCTGGTTTTGAAGAGATGAAAGAACGTTTTGAAGATGCAAAGGCCGAAATGGATGAACAAAGGTAAACAGTGATGAGTATAGCAAACAATCAACTAATACATCAAAGTAAAAATAGAGCAAGATTTTTATGTGATATTCTTAAATCCAAACTCGACCCAATGGAACTTGAAAAAGATTTAGAAAAGATTGAAGGTGTTAAGAGTGTACGCATTAATAAACTTGCCAATTCTATTGTCTTTGGCTATGAAGACGAAAAAACGCTTGTAGCCATAGAAGAAAAACTGGACTCTCTTCATGTTGAGCAGTTTCAAGTGTGCGACCCTCTACTTAGTCTTGATGGCTCATGTACCCCTTGTGTAGGAGATGAAAAACCTTCAAAAGCAGGTATGATAAGAGCTACAGGTGCATTACTTGCAGAACCATTCATAAAAGACGATAGAGCAAAAATGGCTCTAAGTACAGCTGCTTCTTTTCCTTTGCTTATTGAGGGAACCAAAGAACTCTACAGTGAAGGATTAACATCAAAAGTACTTG
>CAZEUM010000176.1:0-3147 GCA_964514765.1 uncultured Sulfurovum sp. | reverse complement strand
AACTTAAAAAGTGTGCCATTTCTATAGCATCTGGCTTATTGGGAATGACTCCAAAGTTACAAGTATTTGTACCTGCACAGGCTATCATATCTGAAAAATAAAGGTTGTTAAACTGTGCATAATGACTCACTACTTCAGAGGATTGTAATGGCTCTAAATTCTCTTTAGATATGTTGATGATGTAGAAGTTTTGGTCATAGGTTAGCCTGATGTTACCATCAGCATAGGTTTTTGCTACCTCTGCAGAAGCAATGAGGTTTGTACCAGAAAAGATACCAGAAGGTATAATCATTTTATAATTAAATTGACCATTTCTACCTAGTACTTTATTGGAACCTAGTGCAATGTTTTGCGACTGTACCATAGTCACACCTGCAGATGCAAAGGTTAAAGCAGCTTCTTCTTTTACAGCATCTATGAAGTTAGCTATGCCTACATCATTGAGCAAAAAGACCAAACGGTTTTTGTTTCTATTGTCACGATACCCATAGTTTTTAAAGACTGTTAGAAGTGAGCTAAAGAAAGTAGGTACTTCTTCTTCTGTCACAAAAACATTGGCATCTTTTGCTTGCATCCCTACACGTGCACCCAGATAAATGTTGAAGCCAAAAACACCTTCTTTTTGAGCCAAAACAAAATTACAATCATGCCCGTAAATATTACAGGAGTTAGAAAGAGAACCTAGAACAGCCGTGTTAAATTTACGAGGCAAAGCAGAAATCCATTCTGGGTTTTCTATGAACAGATCTTGAAGCTTTTTAATGATGGGCATACACTCTATAACACAGTCATATGCAATGCCATCAAGTGGGTCTGTGACAATGTTACGAGGGTTATCTACACCTGTTTGAAAAGTAGAGAGTCCTGCAATTTTTAGTTCACTTAAAACTTTAGCAATGTCTGCTATCTGTAGGTAACGTAATTCTATTTGCATACGTGTGGTGATGTCGATGTAGTCATTTCCATATTTTTGAGCCACTTCACCAATGCACAAGGCTTGTTCATAGCTAAGTTGTCCAGCAGGTACACGAACGCGCAGCATAAAGTCTTCACCTTTGTCAAAAAGCCCAAAACACTTCAAAAAATAGCTTGAATCCTCTTTGGCAAGACCTTCATACCCTGTTGCTGCTATCTCTTCAAGTTTAGCATGCACATCCATAGGCATTTTGAGTGCTTTGGTTGTTTCTACTTTATTTACTTTTTTACTTCTTGCTTCTAAGGCCTCTTTTAAACTAGTCATGTTGTTTTACTCTCTTTATATATGTCGTCTATGAATTAGATTTATTATATCTTACTAAGGTTATAAAAGAATTACTTTGTTGATTATATTTTAAGCATTTATTTTATTGAATTGTAGATTTTATATCAAAGTATACCTAGTTAATGGCATGTTATATGATTAAATTTTAATCATATAACATGCCATTAACTGTATATTTTTTATGTATACTACTTCCATCAATAACATTAAGGAGTATAAAGCTCTCCTCATTTTCAGACCAGTAAAAGAACACAAAATATTTTAAATATTTTTTGCTAGAAAAATCTAAAATCTAAAAAATACGATGCTTGTACAATTAAACATCAAGTAAAAGAGTCTGGATAATCACCCTTTAACTACATGCCCCACAAACTTAGACATATTATCGAGTATCTTCCCACCTTTTCTAAAGCTAAGTCCACAAGCTTCATAGGCGTAAAAAATACCTGCTTGGTAGCTATCTCCATTTGCATCGATGGCTAGCTCTGTGTAGGCTTGGTAGAGCATTTTATAGTTGGTATAGTTACCATCCAAAGATGCAAGTTCTAAACCATTTTCACCTATAATGCTTACATTACCTCCCTCTCGTCCAAATATAGGTTTTCTGACCTGTTTTTGATTGTTTAGTGGCTCAAATAAACTTTCTAAAAGTAGAGGATGATTAGGGTATAAGTCCCAAAGTATTTTGAGTAAACCTTTACTTTGGAAAAGTAGGGTGTACGCAGGGTTAAAAATAATGGCTTTTTGATTTTTAATGATATTGCTTAAAATCATTGCCAAGTTCGACTCTTCTAGGGCTATGTCTTCCCATGGAATGAGTTTAAACCATAGTTCATAATTTTCATCATTATATAAAATACCATCTTCTTCTGAAAACTCTATGTCATCAATGTAGGCAAACTCTGTTTTATAGCCTGCCTCTGTTGTAATGTATTGTAAAAGTCTTACTGTGTTTTCTTCTTCTGAATTGCCTTTAACAGAAGTAAATAGAAAACCCCAGTCATCGTAGTTTTCTTCAAAAGAAGAAACATTTTCTTCTAAAGTAACCAGCCTTTTAAAGTTACTAATCAGTGCTTCATAAGTAGCATTAAATTGGCTAGACTCTTTTAAACCATTTTGCTTAAGCATCGCCCATTGTACGATGGCTGTTTAAAAAAGTGCGGTAGCTGTGTCTGCATTAAATTCTAGAAGTTTTATAGGTCTTCCATCGAGTCCACCTGCTAGGTCAAAACGACCATACAAATGCCAGTGTACATCATTCTCTCATGACTCTTTGATAATATCTACTAGATTAAAAGGAATACCTATATCATGAAAAAGATTGTTTTCTACGACATGTTCAGCTGCTTCAATATACATATCATATAACGTATTTGTAGCTTCATAATAAGCTTCAGCTTCTTGTTCTGAGAGTATGACAAGTGCATCTACAATGTAAGAGCTTTCATCTGAGTCTGTATCGAGGGCTGTGATTTTTTGTAAATTTAACATGATTTAACCTCCAAAGAACCCACTTTTTTTGCTAGAAGTACTTCTAGGTTTATTAAAACTTTTTTTACTTTTAGAGTATATAGATGGTGATTTATACCCTGCTTTTCGGTTATTTTGGAAGTTTTGGTTTCCAAAAAGTTTATTTCCTATCCATGCACCAAGCATAGCACCAGCCATACTTGCCATAATGGTTGAACCCAGCCCCATACCTTGACTTACTTGAGGGTTTTCTTTTGTAAGCTCTGATGTACCAGCATCTACTTTTGCAGCTTCTTCTTTAATGAGTACATCAAGTTGTGCTTGGGTTAAAACATTTTCACTGCCATCAAGTTTTTTAAGGACAATACGCGTCTCATCTGCAGGAAACTCGTCTACAATTTTATATTTTCCTGGGG
>CAZEUM010000175.1:0-3170 GCA_964514765.1 uncultured Sulfurovum sp. | reverse complement strand
ATGGTATCCCTACACCTCATTTGCCATGGCTAGAGATTCCTTTACTACCAGACTTCAACAACAACGGTCACCTTATAGAAGGTCCTAGACCCCAAAGAGAAGACATCGTAATATTTCGTTATCCTAAAAATAACAAAATACATTACGTTAAACGTTGTGTGGCTGTAGGTGGAGATGAGCTCCTGTATGCCAATAAAAAGCTTCTTATACACTTTCATGAGGGTGAAGCCTACATGAAAGAGAACTACCCTGATAAAAAACTAAAAATACTTAGAGGTAAACTGTGGGTAGAAAATCCTTTTATAGATAAATACCCAGGTATTGAGTATACACCAGAGGGTACAGACATTTTTGAAGCACTTTTACGTTACTTTACATATAGCAAAGAGATAGACATGATGCCTGTGTATATAGATGGTTTAGAGTCACCAACATATATTATAGCAGGCAAAAGCATTAATGCACTTTACTCAAAAGTGGAAGCAGACCATTTTTATATGATAGGCGATAACCGTGACAACTCGAATGACAGTCGTTTTTGGGGTTCGATACCCTATAAACTGGTTGTGGGAAAACCTTGGTTAACCTATATGAGCATAGAACACCGTTCGTATGATGTTGTACTTAATGGCGATGTTTATGGCAGTGGAAGAGACCATGCAAGATTAGGACGGGTATGTGGAGAATTATCTCTTAACAGTAGCGAATGTAAAACATTGTGGAATAAACAACGCTACACTGTACGTTGGGGACGTGTTGGCAGACGTATTGGGTCTATCCAATTAGAAGCACCTATAGAATAAGGAAGAGTATGTCAAAGCATAAGAAATTTTATATCGCAACAGACCATGCAGGATATGCACTAAAAGCTTACGTTAAAAACTTTGCAATAGACTTAGGTTGTGAGATTATTGATTTGGGACCAGACTCTGCAGATCGTGTTGACTACCCAGACTTTGCAAAAAAATGTGCAGAGGCAGTGCTAGCTGATGAAGGAAGTTTTGGCATACTCATATGCGGTACAGGCATAGGCATGTCTATAGCAGCGAACAAAACACCAGGCATAAGAGCAGCACTTTGTCACGACCACTACACAGCAAAACTAACCAGGCAACACAACGATGCTAACATCTTATGTTTTGGTGAACGCGTGGTCGGAAAAGGTGTCATAGAGGAGATGATAGAAGTGTTTGCTTCTACAGAGTTTGAAGGTGCTAGACATGCGAGACGCTTAGCCAAAATAGAAGCCTGCGCCTTTAGTTTAAACCCAGACTAAAATATCACTGTATGATGTTGTGCCCTCACAACAACACATAATATTACCCCACTAAGTGAATAGTACAAAAGGAATAAAATGAAAACACTTTCAACAGAAGAAAAAAATATTATCTTAAACAGCATCAGAGATATCCCCGACTTCCCAAAACAAGGTATTGTCTTTAAAGACATCACAACCTTACTCTCCAATCCAAAAGCATTAGACACCTTAATGACCCACTTAGAAAACCGATACAAAAGTTATGATTTAGACTATGTAGCTGGCATAGATGCTAGAGGTTTTATATTTGGTTCTATATTAGCAGATAGGCTTGGTGTAGGTTTTGTTCCCGTACGCAAAAAAGGTAAACTCCCTTACACTACTGTAGTAGAGAAGTACTCTTTAGAATATGGTTTTGATGAAGTAGAAATACACATAGATGCCTTTGCTTCTAAAGATAATGACGGCAAAGGAGCAAGGGTTTTACTCATAGATGATCTTATAGCCACAGGTGGCACAGCAAAAGCAGCTGCTAGGCTCATAGACAAAGTGGGTGCAAACTGTGTTGAAGTTTGTTTCATTATGGAACTTGCTTTTTTGAAAGGGAAAAAAAGTATAAATACTCCAACCTATTCTGTATTAGTCATTGATTAATAGACTTGCTATATGATGTTTTCATAATCTATACAAAAAGAAGGTGTCATGAGAACTTTATTATTTTTTTCGCTTTTTATTCTTTTATTCTTTTCTTTACACTACCTTTTTTACTCTAGAGTCATTAAAAAACTTTTAGTCTCTAATGGCATAAAAAAGTGCTTTATATTTTTACTAGGTCTAAATTTTATAGCAAACATCCTCTATGCTGTAGGTCGGTACTCCGACATCATTTCAAATACTTTTTACTACCTTTTTTCACTCTCTATTGGTGTCACACTGGTCATTTTTCTCTATCTTGTGCCAAATGAAATACTCAATATGTTTCATAAAACACTCAAAAAAGTAAATTATTCTAAACGTAACTTTATTAAAAAAAGTGCGGATGCTGCTATGCTGCTTGGGGCTACTTCTTATGTGGCTCTTGCTGCTTATGAAGGAAGCAAAGAACCTGTAGTGAATGTAGTGGATCTTAATGGTTTTAACTTTTCCATTGTTCAAATCTCTGATTTACATATAGGTGGACTCATAGACAAAGACTTCGTTAAAGCATCCGTACAAAAAATAAATGCACTGAAACCTGACATTGTCTGTCTTACTGGTGACATGATAGACACTTCTCTTGAAAATACAAAAGAGATTGTACTAGAACTAAATCACATCAAAGCAAAGCACGGCATATATTATATTTTGGGTAACCATGAGTATTTTCATAAGCCAAAGGAGATCATAGACTTTATGAAACAAACAAAACTCACACTCCTGCTCAATGAAAATATACAAATAGATGCTCTGGGGCTAAACATCGTAGGCGTTACTGACCGTATTGGGTACAGAATGCATAAACTTGAACCTGACATTCATAAGGCATTTAAAGGCTGTAATGAAAGCTATAAGACCATATTGTTAGCACACCAACCAAAGTTTATAGAAGAGCTAGGCATATATACACCAGAACTCATCTTGAGTGGTCATACACATGGAGGACAGATTTGGCCTCTTGGATACCTGGTGAGACTACAACAACCCTACATCAAAGGACTACACAAACTTCCAAATGGAAGCCATATCTATGTGAACTCAGGCATAGGCTTTTGGGGACCACCTATGAGGTTGGGGTCTCAAGCAGAGATTACTTACATTGTTTAGCTATACTTTATTATATTAACTTTGGAGTTTACCTTATACACTACCTACTTATACTTCCCGACTTCACCTATCCACAGCACAAAAAAATCCTAAAAGCCCTACAATAGGA
>CAZEUM010000174.1:0-3186 GCA_964514765.1 uncultured Sulfurovum sp. | reverse complement strand
CACTAGTGTATCAAAAAGAAAACAATTATCTTAAAAATTGCAACTTCCCTTCAGGACAAGAAGTACTCAAAACCTATGCCATTGCACGTATACTTTTAGACAACATCCCCCACATAAAAGCCTACTGGGCAACCAGCACCATAAACCTAGCACTCATAGCCCAAGAGTTTGGCTGTGATGACTTAGATGGCACCATAGAAAAAGAAGCCATACAGTCTGCAGCAGGGGCTAAAAGTGCTAACGGTATGAACCTAGATGACTTTGTAGCACTCATTAAAAATGCAGGTTTTACACCAGTGGAGAGAGATAGTCTTTATAATGAATTGAAAGTGTATGCCTAGATATTTCTGAGTTAATTCAAGATTTATCCCATGTTATCTCAAGATTTAGTTCATGTTAACTCAAGATATGCTATGATTTATCAAAGGATAGATGATGCATATCAATAGAAGCATAACGCCTATTGTCTATGAACTATTAAAAGATTTTAGGATAGTATCTATCAATGGACCTCGCCAAAGTGGCAAGACAACTTTGTCTCAAGAGATAGCAAAAGAGCTTGACATGGAATATTACACTTTTGACAATGAATCAACCAAAACTACAGCACAAAATAACCCTAAAAATTTTATAAAACAACTTTCCTCAACCCCTTGTGTTATAGATGAGATACAGATGGTACCAGAAGTTGTATCTGCTCTAAAGATGAGTGTAGATGACATCAATCAAGCTGGTATGTTTTTACTCACAGGAAGTGCAGATTTGTTTAAAATGTCAGCCATTAAGGAGTCTTTGGCAGGCAGAATGGTCTCTATTTCACTGTATCCCCTCTCATTTTTTGAATTGAACAACAAGCAGGCAAATGTCATAGATATACTTTTTGATGATACACTAAAAGAATATAAGTTTTCCAAGATAGAGTTCTCGAAGATAGTTGAAAGTATGGTCACAGGAGGCTACCCTTCCGTCCAAAACAAATCACAACGCTCGAAAGACCTATGGTTTGAGTCTTACATAGAAGCACGTATAGAAAAAGATTTATCACTTATAAAAAAAGTAAGTGCCCAAAATAAATCAGAAATCAATAAGCTACTACGCATACTTGCTTCCATCACGAGTAATCTTCTTAAGTATAGCTCACTCTCGAAACACTTAAGCATCAAAGATGTCACAGTAAAATCAGATATAGAGATACTAGAAGCTCTATTTTTAGTAAAAAGAGTAAATCCATACTTTACAAACAGAGGCAAAAGAGAGATAAAAGCTCCCAAGATACAGTTCCTAGACACGGGTTTAGCCGCACATCTCATAGACGCAGACCCCCATGCACTCATAGTATCAGAGCGAGAAACTTTAGGAAATTTGGTTGAAAACTTTGTTTATGTAGAGCTATTAAAGCACTGTACCTATGCAAAAAAATCAACGCAAATTTACCACTATAGAGATGGAAACTATGAAGTAGACTTAGTCTTAGAACAAAAAAATGGAAACATAGTAGCCATAGAAGTTAAAGCCACAGCCACTATAAAAGTAGAACACTTAAGAGGCTTGGTGAAGCTTGCACAAAATGCAGGAGATAAATTTCTGCAAGGGTATATCTTTTATGGTGGAGATGAAGTACTACCCATCTCGAAAGATGGTTTTACTTTCTGGTTGATACCTTTGAGTATTTTGTTTTGATTGAAAAAATAATAAAAGTTTACTACCCCTACGAAGAATACAAAAAAGACTTAAAAACCCTCACAAAAAAAATAGACCAAGACTTCGATGCCAGACCATTTGATGCCATACTTGGCATAGCAAGAGGTGGTTTGTCTATGGCTCAGATGTTGGGCGAATATTATGATTTACGTGAAGTCTATGCTATCAATACCATAGGGTATGAAGATATACAGAAAAATGCTCATGTTGAGGTATTTAATATACCTGATTTGAAGTCAGCCAATACAGTGCTGGTAGTAGATGACATTGTAGATAGCGGCGACACATTAGCAGAAGTTTTAAAAGTCTTAAAAGAAAAGTACCCAATAGTGATTTTTCTCACAGCCTCACTCTTTTATAAAAAAACTGCTTGTATCACGCCTACTTGGTATGCAAAAGAACCCACAGGCTGGGTGGAGTTTTTTTGGTCTGAAGATTTACACTAAGACAATTTATTTGGCTTCAAGCAACTTATCGTTTGCGAATTGGTGTATGACAGAGTTTATAAGTGTTTGATAGGGGATGCCTTTTGACAGTGCCTTGCTTTTTATCTTGATGATATCTGCTTCAAGAGCTCTAATGTTGATGGCTTTTTTCTGCTTGACATTTGCAGTTACATTGGCTTTAAAGTTTGCGATTTTTGTTTCTTGATTGTCTATAGCTATATACTCCATAGCTTCATACTCAGCTTGTTCTGCTTCTAATTCTTGGAGTATTTGTTCTTTTTTTATCTGGCGAATTCGCATCTCTAACGAATACCCTGAACCACAATTCTAGCATTAATGCCTGAAAGTTCCTCAAATACTTCATCAAGTCTCAATTTTATATTTTTCTCTTCATTCCATCTGATGATTTTCATCTATCTATATCCTACTAATTGAGTATGGATAGTATACCTAAAATTTATTTTCTAAATCAAGAAATTATTTTATATTGATTTGACCTTTCTGCTATTCTTTACTATACTATGTGCAGAATAACGAACAGAAAAGCAAACATAAAAATAAAGAGCTATAATATGCTTAAGATTTTAGAGTAGGATAAATAAAATGGTATTAATGATAGACAATTACGACAGCTTTACCTACAACATAGTGCAGTATTGCCGAGAGTTGGGTGCAGATTTGAAAATCATACGTAATGATGAGATGACTATAGATGAGATAAAAGCACTAAACCCTGAAAAAATCATCCTTTCTCCTGGACCTGCCACACCAGATGATGCAGGTGTTACACTAGATGTCATTAAAAAATTTGCAGATACAACACCCATTTTTGGTATCTGTTTGGGACATCAGAGTATTGCACAGGTTTTTGGTGCAGAAGTAATCCGTGCTAAAAATATGATGCATGGTAAAACATCACAAATTGGCGTAGATGCTTCAACACCTATATTTAAAGGTCTCCCCAATGAATTCAGAGCGACACGTTACCATTCTTTAACAGTCAATAAAGAGAACCTTCCAGATAACATCATAGCCACTT
>CAZEUM010000173.1:0-3222 GCA_964514765.1 uncultured Sulfurovum sp. | reverse complement strand
GTTGGTTCAATATTGAACCTGAATTATTTAAGATTTCGCCTCATGCGTTTCAAGTCTATGCTATTCATAAACTGGAACAATGTGGTGAGACTTGACATATAAGCATAGATGATATTAGAACCAGTTTTGATGCGTAAATAGCATAAGGATAAACCATTGAAAGAAAAATTCTCCCTAAAAGATGAACTCTATAACCCACAAAAAATAGAGATGATATCCGATGAGATAAAAGGTATTTATGGTGATTTTGATAGTGAAAAGTTTGTTAAAGAGGTGCTAAAAAAGTTCCCAGAGCTAGAACTCAAAGAACGTATCTATCACATACGAGATATATTACAAAAGTATCTGCCAAGCGACTATAATGAAGCTGTTGACATCTTACTCCAAGCCCTTCCACCTGAACTTGACCCATCTAAGAGTGATGATGACTTTGGGGACTTTATATATGCACCATATTCGGAATATGTCACGACTTATGGGTGTAATGAAAAGCATTTGGACTTTTCACTGCAAGCATTACGCAATATAACTAGATGTTTTTCTGTAGAGTATGCTATACGAGACTTTATAAATATTTATCCTACTCAAACATTAGAGATGTTAGAGGCTTGTGCAAGTTCTGAAAATTACCATGAACGGCGTTTGGCTTCTGAGGGTTTGCGTATTAAGCTTCCTTGGGCTAAGAAACTTACCATTAATTACCATTTGGCTTTTAAGCATCTGGAGTTACTCTATAGTGATAAAACACGTTACGTCACACGTTCTGTGGCAAACCATTTGAATGACATAGCCAAGATAGATGCTCCATTAGTCTTAGAGACTTTGAAACGATGGCAAAAAAGTAAAAAACAAGACTCTAAAGAGATGGACTTCATCATCAACCATGCTTTGCGTACTTTGGTGAAACAAGGCAATGTTGAGGCTTTGGCAATGTTGGGGTATGACAAAGAGCCACCTATAGAGGTTAAAAGAGTAGTGCTTAAAGCTGATAGCGTAAAAGTAGGGGAGGCATTGGAGTTTGAAGTAGAGATAAGAGCAGATGAAGATGCGATGTTACTTTTAGACTATGTAGTGCATTTTCGTACTAAAAAAGGTACACTTAGCCCTAAGGTGCATAAGCTCAAAAAACTTAGTCTTAAAAAAGGTGAGAGTATTACATTGAAAAAGAAATACCCTTTTAAAGCCAATATGACTACACGCACACTCTATGCAGGAGAACATTTGTTAGAAGTGCAGATAAATGGTACTATTGTAAGTAATAAAAAATTTGTACTAAGGAATGAGAAATGATAAAAGAACTCCCACAAAGTTATGAAAATAATCTTGCATTTGAAATTAATGCTAAAGTAAGCCTTGAAGATGAAAAGTCATGGATAGCAAGGTTGGATGTCATCACCGATGAGTATGAAAAATTTAATGTCATGATAGTCTTAGGCGATAATGCTTCTTGGGGCATAGAAGCAGGGTTGGCTGATATTAAATGGATTGCTAGGCATATGGATAAATTTAATAAAATAGCCATAGTCGGTGAAAGTGATGTTTGGAAATGGCTCATCAAAGTAGACAGTTTTTTTGCAAAGTTTGCAGGGATCAATGAAAAGTATTTTGATATGACTAAGTTAGAGGAGGCTTGGGAGTGGGTGAAAAAAGACACTATAAATTGAGTAAGTATCAAGTAAATAGATAAAATTATTCATCATAATTGGAGGCATTTTATGGATGTAAAGCAGTACTATAACCCTCAAGGCGAAGAGATACTTGATGAAAAAATATTTCAAGGCAGTCCTACAGGGTTTGTAGATTTTAACCGTTCAAAATATAGATGGGACTCACATATTTATGACTTGATGAGTGCCAATACATGGTTTCCTTCTGAAGTCAATACTAGTTCTGAAAAAAAGCATTTTGATAGACTCACTGACAATGAACAATCTATCTATAAAATGACCTTTGCCCAACTTAGCTTCAATGACTCCGCACAAGAAGAGTACCTTAGCGACTTTAGACGTTTAGCAAACAATCGCCTTGTAAAATCGGTACTCTCTGTACAGATTATGCAAGAGGTGAACCATTCTAAGAGCTATGCAGTACTTCTTGATGCTTGTGGAAACTCAGATGAAGTATTTAACCTGTATAAGCATGACCAAATGCTTAACCAAAAAAACCAAAAAGTAGCAGAACAGTTCGCCCGTTACATAGACGGTGGTTCTGTAGACAAAATGCTACTCTCTGCTATGGCGTCTGTCAACTTGGAAGGTATTTACTTTCTTTTAGGATTTAGCTATATTTATCTACTAGGTGACAAAGTGCCAGGAGCAAGAGATATGGTAAAGTTTATTGCACGTGATGAACTCAATACGCACTTGCCTCTGTTTGCCAATATTTTTAAAACCATTCAAAAAGAAAATAAAATCCAAACCTCCACCATAGACACTGCTTACACAATGATAGAAGATGCTGTGCGCGTAGAGCTTGAGTATGGTAAATACTTACTTGAACAGTACCCCATTATGGGAATTACCCTAGAACTTATGGAGCAAACTGTACATAACTATGCCAACGATAGGCTTAGAAAAATAGGGCTAAAACCCATCTTTAATAAAAATCCAAAAACCTACTTGGAAAAGCTTGTGACCAAGCACTTGGATATGAATGAGGTTAAGAGTAATTTCTTTGAAAGTAATGTCTCCAACTATGCAAAGTCAAGCATCGATTTAAATGATTTCTAGATACTATTACGGCACCCGACTTCACCTGTAAAAACGCACCAAACTTAGCCACCCCACGCATTAACACTTGGACAGCATACGCATGAACACTTAGCCACCTCACGCATTCAAGATGTGGACAGATTTCTAAGAGAGTGCGTGCTTAAGATAGGATTAAGCTAGAGAGTATTCTTCACTATAATACACCTAAAAAGGTGACAAATGAGGAGAATAACAATGCACAAAATAAGAGAAGTGTTAAGACTCAAATATCTTAACAAACTTTCAAATAGACAAATAGAAACAATGACAGGGGTTTCACGAAGTTCTGTGTCTAACTATCTAAAAGTACGTGAGACTTTAGAGATGGAACTAGATGAACTTCTAGGATTAAGCGATGCAGTCTTACATGATTTATTTAACAAGAAGACTTTATCTCCCGACTTCACCTATCAAACTCAAACACCATACCTATCTTAGGGATATCTCTAAAAAAGTAGGCACTACAGCAAAT
>CAZEUM010000172.1:0-3263 GCA_964514765.1 uncultured Sulfurovum sp. | reverse complement strand
ATTAATTATGCCAAAGAGATGCTTACAAAGTAGTGTACACCTACATAAATCTCTACAGAAGTTGCATGCTGCTATTAATTACAAAATACCAAATGTACCCCAAGGGCATTTCCTCGCAAGCTCACAGCAAGTGTACTTTGAGTATATCAACAGTTTGAACTTTAAAGGAGAAAAACTGTTACCAATCGAGGCTTAAGAGGATGAAATAAGAAAAGTTGTTTTGGTGGTCTGAAAAATGGGGAGCATTATAATTGAGATTTTGATTGAAACAGCTAAGAGGATAGCCGTAATCTAATCACCCTTTCACGAATATTTCGCTAAAATCACAGCAATAAACACTCAAGGAATATCATGGGACTAGGCATCGGACTTGTTGGACTACCAAATGTAGGGAAATCTACGACTTTTAACGCACTCACAAAGGCACAAAATGCAGAGTCTGCGAACTACCCTTTTTGTACTATAGAACCAAACAAAGCTATTGTACCTGTACCAGACAAAAGACTGGACGCATTAGCAGCCATAGTAAGTCCTGAAAAAGTACAGTATTCTACGCTTGACTTTGTGGACATCGCAGGGCTTGTTGCAGGAGCTTCAAAAGGTGAAGGGCTGGGTAATAAGTTTTTAGGGAACATTCGTGAAACAGAAGTCATTTTACACATTGTAAGATGTTTTGAAGACCCAAATATTGTGCATACTGAAGGTTCTATTGACCCCATCCGTGATGTGGAAATCATAGAACAAGAGCTTCTATTTGCAGATATTGATGCGGTGCTTAAACGTATAGATATGCTTAGTAAAAAAGCACGTGGAAACGATAAAGATGCTAAAGAGCAACTTGAAGTGGCCCATGCGCTACTCTTACACATAGAAGATGGCTCTCCTGTTTCAACTTTTAATGACTTAGGATCTGATGGTTTTTTAGCTATGAACAAAGATTTACGTCTTCTTACTTCTAAACCCATCATTTATGGAGCAAATGTAGATGAAGATGGATTGACTGAAGACAGTGAGTTTGTGCAAAAGCTTAAAGCCTATGCAAATGAGCGTGATTCAGAAGTCATCAAACTTTGTGCCAAAGTGGAAGAAGACATGGTTGACTTTGAAGATGGCGAGCGTGATGAAATGTTAGCAGACCTTGGGGTAACTGAGTCTGGACTAGAGCAAATCATACACAAAGGTTTTGACAAACTTGGACTCATGAGCTACTTTACAGCAGGCGTACAAGAAGTGCGTGCATGGACTATTCGTAAAAATACAACCGCACCAAAAGCTGCTGCTGCTATCCACAATGACTTTGAGAAAGGGTTTATCCGTGCAGAGGTTATAGCATATGATGACTTCATTGAATTTTCTGGTGAAGCAGGTGCAAAAGAAGCAGGTAAAAATAGGCTTGAGGGCAAAGAATACATCGTGCAAGATGGCGATGTAATGCACTTTAAATTTAATGTATAAAAGGATTTTAATGACAAATCGTAAAAATGTAATTATTGCTGTGTGTGCTGCTTTTGCTTTGCTGGGGTGTGACACAAAAAAAGGTACTTTTTTAAATACTCTTCCAAGTGAAAATAATCATATCACTTCAGTAAAAAAACTTGAATCACTCATAAAAAAACAAGGCTTAATACATTTTTCTACCATAGACCACCAAGCCAATGCCAAAGGTGTAAATATGAACCTGAAACCCACTACGGTTGTAGTTTTTGGTAACCCCAAAATGGGTACAGTGTTAATGAACTGTAATCCTTCTATGGGTTTAGACTTACCACTTCGTATGCTTATTACAACAGATTATGAAGGTAAAACAACCCTCACTTACACCAACCCTGAATATTGGTCCCTTAAGCACAACATTAAAGATAAAAATTGTTTAAACATACTCAACAAAGCAAAAATAGCTCTTGCCAATTTAGCAGAAGAAACAGGAGGGAAATAAAAACCCTATCCTGAAAGGGCAGGTTTTGGTTACCACTCGAAGGGGACACGATGCCTTTTAATATGTCAACCCTATATCATACGAATCAATCAAATCTCTAAGCAACTATTTCATTTTGTAACATAATTTTATTTTCATACTCAAAATGTTTCTTGATATACGAGTTCCATTTTCGTAGTGTCCCTTGAGGGCATAAAGTATGAAAAAAACTTTCTGCTACTGCCTTATCCCAGCAATTTCTTTTTCTTGACATACCTTGAGTAATCCTATTTTTTTGCAAGAAATCTTTATGTGAGTACGATGCGTATTGACTTCTTCTATTTGTATTCATATTGATATTTTATCTTAGAACTTTTAAATCTATAAGTATGAATAAGTGTAGCCACATCACTTTAGGGCATCTCTAAAAATACCCACCAAATAATCAAATCACATTAGAAATCCTAAATCTGTCAAGTATTGCCTAATAATACAAGAATATTTCCTTCTTAATATCAAATATAATCCTTCATATTAGGGTATAAAATAGCAGTATTTAGCTATAATTACAGTACTAAAACTATCTAAAAAGAGAGCCATTATGGGACTGTTTGATTATGAATTTTAACTAGAAAAGATTAAAGCACAGCAAGCACCATTACAAAAACCCAAAATTTAAATCTGAAGTGCAATTTTTGAGTTGAAAAATTATACCTATTTCTACCTTAACCTGCCATTTTAAAACCATAAAAAGCTTCATTTGGAGTCTTCCAGTTCAGAGCTTTTCTTGCTCTGTTATTTAATTTGTCTTCAATCATTTTAATATGTTCTGCTGTAATATCATCAAAACTTGTTCCCTTAGGGATATATTGTCTGATTAGTCCATTGGTATATTCATTCAACCCTCTCTCCCAAGATGAATAAGGGTGACAAAAATAATGCTCATAATTTAAAGCTTTAGATATGTTTTTGTGATTAGAAAACTCCAGTCCGTTATCAGAGGTAATAGTATGAATTTTATCTTTTAATGATGACATGATTCTTATCGTTTCATTCTCAATATCAATAGCTTTTTTAGTAATAGGGATTGAAATTCTTGTCAGAGAAGTTACTCTTTCAACTACTGTAGTAATGGCTCCTTTTTGATTAGCCCCTACAATGGTATCTATCTCCCAGTCTCCAACTCTACTTTTTTGGTCTACTATCTCATCTCTTTGTGATATTGATACCATATCTTTGATCCTGCCCTTGTGTTTAGAGCCATACTTAGCTCTTCTGCGCCCTGTATGGTGAAATCTAAGATGGGTATACAATTCTCCACCTTCTTGTTTGTCTTGTTCAATAAATT
>CAZEUM010000171.1:0-3274 GCA_964514765.1 uncultured Sulfurovum sp. | reverse complement strand
CACTTTTTAGAAGATGATGAGGGGATTGATTTTTCTGCACATGAAAAAGTGATTGAAGCTTCTTTGGAGAGCGGTAGTACCATGCTCTATGTGGGGTACGATAAAAAACTTCTAGGTGCCATTGAAATGCGTGATGAAGTACGCCACAATGCAAAAGAGACCATAAAAAGGCTCAAAGCCATGGGTGTAAAGAAAACGGTTATGCTTACTGGTGATGTTGAGCGTAAAGCAAAACAATTGGCTCTTGAGCTAGGCATTGACAAGGTTTATGCAAATATGCAACCTCAAGACAAGGCAAGAATTGTCAATGAGATAAAAGCTGAAGGAAATAAGGTTGCTTTTGTTGGTGATGGCATAAATGATGCACCAGCACTCATGTCTGCAGATGTGGGCATTAGTATGAGTCGAGGGGCAGACATTGCCAAAGCTACAGCAGATGTAGGATTACTTAAAGATGACATAGTAGCAGTAGCAGAGGTAAAAGAATTGGCAGTTAAAACTATATCTCTCATAAATACAAACTTTAAAGCTACAGTCGGGATAAACTCAGTCATTTTACTGGGTGCAGCATTTGGACTTTTTAGTCCACTCAAAACTGCCGTGTTACATAACAGCACAACTATCGGTCTTTTGGCTAATTCAGTAAGGGGTGCATAGACATACATGATATTCTCAAATACCAAAATAAGAGGAAGTACCATACAATAGAGTAAAAGAAAAATAAAAGCGACACTAAACACTTTCACCCATTTAGTGAAGCTTCTGCCAAGGAGTAAAAGTATGGCACAAATTTTGTTAAATTTGCCCTGACCATAAGGAGAAAATACCCTTGGGGCACAGCATAACTTCAACAGATGAGAGACTTACGTACCATTCGGGATAAGCTTTTCATCAGGTAGCTTATCTTTAATGTTTTTTTCTATCAAATAGAGTTTAGGTATGGGTATTATTACTTCACTTGGTATAGTGTTTACTTTTGGCATCACCCTTTACTGATTTCATAATATCAGCAAATCTAGGTCTAACATATGCCCAGTATCCAAGTCGTGTAACTGCTTCTTTATTGGCTACATCATTGTAGCCAGGATAACCATCTTGCTTGAAGATAGCCCTAGAATATTTTAAAGAGTACATTGGGTACAATGGTACTTCTCGTATGGGCATGCTTCATAAAAACAACGGCATATTTGGAGATAAAATCTACAAAGCCCTTAAATATAGGGCTTGAGAAGCTATATAGAAAAATGAAGAAATTTTAAAAGTCTGTTTTAGCAGGTTGCGGTACCGAAAGTCACAGGTTCGAATCCTATAGGGTGTACTATTCTTATCTCTATAATTAAAAAAATTAACACAACTGAGTCCAAGAGAGACTATTTATGTCCTTTTGATACTCCATCATCGTCATCATCGTCATCATCCTCGGACTCTCCACCTTCTTCATCATGCTCTTGGGATTCTTCTATATTTGTTTTGTTAGCATTAGAATCTTCTTCTGCTAATGAGCTGGTTTGAAAGAGTAAAAAGAGCATGAAAATTATACTTGAAAATAGTTTAGACATAAATATCCTTTAGTTTGTAATTTGTAAGTATACTGAATTTTTCTTAATAAGGCAAATAAATTTTATCTACCAACTCATCATACTCACTCTTAGCATCTGAATCTATGGTAATGCCTCCACCACTTTTGTAGTAAAGTTGCTTAGCTTCTTTTTCTATAAAACGTATCATCACGCCTGAACGTAAAGACTTCCCATCAAACACCCCAAAGACACCCGCGTAAAAATCTCTATCGAAGTTTTCTACATCTTTTATGATGTTTACAGTACTTTTTTTAGGCGTACCGGTAATAGAACCAGCGGGGAGGAGTTGCTCCAAAAGTGTACCTATGTTGTCTCTCCAGTTATTTGGTAGTTTTGCTGTGATTTTGGAGCTTACTTGGAGTAATTCTTTTTTGCCTGCCTTTATCTTCTCTACATAACGAAATTTCTCTACCTTCACTTCTGAACCTATGATACCTAGGTCATTACGCATGAGGTCCACTATCATCACATGTTCTGCCATCTCTTTTTCGTCAGCCAGTATCTTCTTTTTGGCATCAGGTAAATTTGCATCTGTAGTTCCTTTCATAGGGTAGGTGGCTATGGTATTCTCTTCTATCTCAACAAAACGCTCAGGAGAAAAACAGATAAATTTGTCTTTATAATAGAGTTTAAACTTCGCTCTAGCATAGATAAATACTTCTTTTAATGAAAAGTTTGTCTCTATGGGTGTTTTAAACGTGAGGTTTATGAGGTAAGCGTTCCCAGAGCGTATCTCTTCGAGTATTTTGTCTAAAGCTTTTTTGTAGGTCTTAAAGTCTACAGGAGATTTAGAAAAGCTAAAGTCTTTTGTACGCTTCTGTACAGGGTAGTTTCGCCATGACTCTAGTTTGTAAAAGATGTCATCATCAAGTTGCCCTAGAGGCTTGACAAATATTTTTGACTGGTCATATGATACCACAAACAAAAATGGCGTACGACTCTTCCCTAGCTCATCCATATTTCTATAAGAGTTAGACCTTGGAGATACGCCCCATTTCTTAAGTATTTTTAAGATGAGAGACCTTTGACACTCTAAGATGTTTGGCAACACTGGCTTGAGTGTAGCCATCTTTTAGTGCGAGCATGATGGCATAATTTCTTTTGTTACCATTAAAGTGTTGGAAAATCGTTTTGCTAAAAGCAAGGCTATGTACGCCATTGCAAGAGAGCACTTTTTGTTTTTCTATATCTTCAAGGGTTTTCGCATCTTCCTCATCTAACTTAACGCCTATAAGCTCTTGTATGTTATCGAAGTCAAGTTCTACAAGTAATTTGGATTGAAGTGTACAAGGTGGAGGTGCTTGTTTGTTGGCTATGACTGCTCCCAATGTATAGTAGTAGCGCTCAAAGTTGATGTAGCGAGAGTAAAACCTTTCTTGCCAAAAATAACCAAAACATTTTTGCTTTTTGTTCGCACAGATGACATAGTTACTATTCACATGTTTCATAAACAAAGAGAGGTTATCACGCTGTGTCTCCACCAAAAAATAAAAATGTTTGCTCATAAGACAATAGTCATGCAATACCACATCATAAGCCCTACACGCTTTGCATACAATGCCCAAAAATACATTATAGTCACCATCATCTATACATATATCACTGCGATTAACACCGTGGTTCATGACATGATGATAAGCTGCTAAATCTATGGGTGGTCTTCTAGACACAAAGGAGTCCTTTTGTATTATGAT
>CAZEUM010000170.1:0-3289 GCA_964514765.1 uncultured Sulfurovum sp. | reverse complement strand
CTTAGCTGCAGAACAAATACTTGATGCTGTTAGAAAAGAGTATCATATTTCTATAAACTCCACTTCATCATAACGAATAATCAAAGCATCAATGCAAAAGCCATATCTAATCTTTTACTTTTCATGTAGTAGTTAACTTTATGTAATTTTGAAGGAGTCACATTATATATCGGATTAAAATCAGCCCTCCCAGATTTCACCTCTATAAAATGAAGCACATCATCTTTTTTTGCGATAATGTCTATCTCCCCCAAGCTTTCTGGCAAAATAATTACGCTCTAAAATGATAAAACCTTCTTGTTTTTAAAAACGTGTGGCAAGGCTTTCAGATTTATCACCAAAAATTTTGGGAAGTTCTTTTTTAATACTATATATCCTATGTCTTATTTAACTACATTGTATAAATTTTTAGTTAAATCACAAATAAGAGTATTTTTATCCTCATTATCTATATATTCAAGATATTTTAAGTAACTCTTGCTAATATCAAGCAAATTATACCAAAAGGATTACAATGTCAATGATAAATATAGCCCAAGAATGTGGATGCTTCAAGAGAAGTGAACTAGAAAATAATATCAATTATGAAAACAAAGATGACGCAATGATAAAAGCACAAGGTATGATAAACCTTATGAATAAAAAGTTCTGTGGTAAACATGGTTTTAAACTTAGCGAAAATGGTGATGATTTTTCCATAGCTATGAAAGCTCCACAACAAGCACAAGCTACAACTTCAGGTGGATGCTGTGGTGGTGGACACTGTTAAAAAGGGCTTCATGTCCCCATTAAGCACTATTTAAAATTTCCAAACACCAAAGGGGCTTTTAGCTCCAAGGTCTTCACTTCAGCCATCACAGCTTGTAAATCATCTATCTTTTTTCCAGACACTCGTACTTCATCGCCTTGTATAGATGCCGTTACTTTAATTTTCATAGCCTTTATAGCTTTTACTATCTGCTTGGCTTCATCTTTGTCTATAGTGTCTACTATACGGTAAATTACTTTTGTATTGCCCCCAGATATACCCTCAGTTTTCACTTCTTCTAAAGATTTTCCTGCGATGTCACGCTTGATGAGCTTAGAGATGAGTATGTCTTTAAGTGCATCTATCTTAGAGTCTGTGGATGAACTTAGAGAAAGTGTCTTAGCCTCTTCATTCAAATTTATCTCCGCCTTTACACCCTTAAAGTCAAAGCGAGTAGCTATCTCTTTTTCTGCCATAACGATAGCATTTTTCATCTCCATCATGTCTAGTTTAGCTGTTATGTCGAAATAGTGGTCTTTGTTTGCCATTTTATTTTTCCTTTTTTATTATTTCAATGAGATCAGAAAAATCATTCTTAAAATTATTTAAAAAATCTTTATCTATCAAATTAATGCCGTGCAAGAGTTGAGAGGGAAAGCTTTGAAGTCTTATAATTAAATCATCAAAGCTAAAAACTGATTTATCCTGTGCAGACTCTAATATCTCATACCAATCTATAGTATAGAATCTAGAGATTAAATATATATCAAAGATATCTTTAGGATTATCTCTACCTATGACTGCCGTAATCTTATTGCTTAATATATTTTCTACTGTATCTATCTTGTACCCATTTTCTAAAATACTTGGCTCTTTATATCTAGGTACTCTATCATTGACAAAATCTACTTGCAATAGACTATCTATTTTAATCCGAATAAAATCTTTAGACTCCAACTCATACTTAACATTAAAATGATGTCTTAATTCTGATACAATATTTTTTACAGCATAATTAAATCTATGAGAGCTATTGGTAAAAAAATCTAAATCATCAGAATATCTTTTCTCTTGATAAAACCTAGATAGTGCCGTTCCCCCTGTCAGATAAAACTCATCCTCTACACTAAAGACTATATCTAAAACTTTATCTTGCAATTCATAGAGTGCTTTATAATCTATGTTGTCCATTTTAACTCATTTATGGTCAATGGCTTGCCTAAAAAATAATATTCAAGCATGTTTTTTCTACGTGCCATATAATGATGATTAAAACTTGGCACACTATACTCTACAATCAAACGATTCAAGGTATCTCTATCGAAAATCTTCATGCTTTTAAAAAGTCCTGTGCTACTTACAAGAAGTTTTTCAAAAAGAAATTTTTGCTCTTTAAGGTCAGCACTCTTTGCTAAAGCCAAAATATCGTCACTACTCATGCTATACTCCCAAAAGCAATCTTTAATAATTTGATCATAGTCAAGAGATTTTGCTATCATTTTTGCCTTCCTAGTATTTATTTATGCATTATATCATTTTTAGATATTTTACTTTTCACATTTTTTCATGACATCTTTATCAAACGATATTTTTCCATAACCTTGTAGTTTACTCTTTGTACAAATAAGTGCATCTATATAATCTATATTTTTGGTCAATGCCATATTTAGTATCTCAATCAAAATCATTTTATCTTTATTTACAACACCTTCTAATAGTAGAATACTTTTTAGTTTTTCTACAGTAACATTTTTAGGAACTTTATATTGTTTCACAATTACAAATAAGACTTCCATCAATACTTCACTAGGTATCTCAATATGAAGTGTAGCATCTTGAACTTGTTCAAATATTTTTTGACTTATTGCTAAATGCTCCTGATGGTCACCTACTAAAAACCGAACTATAACATTGGTATCAATCAGAGAAACCATATTTCTCTTTCATCGCTTCCATCATAGCCTCTTCTTTTGCCTTATCGAGGTCATCTATTTTAATGTTTGTATACTTCCCAAGACTACCTGCCAACTTATCTACAACACTTCCTTGTAGATCTTCTATAGGATAGACTACTGCTACCTTTTTGTTTTTACGCTTATCTACGATGGTAAGTGCCTCGGTAAGATGGGTCAATATCCCCATATTTTTCTGAAGTTCTCCTATACCTATGGTTTGCATATGGACTCCTTTTATATAAACTTGGTTTTATTATATATAAATAGGGTGGGTTTGTCAAATAAGTATCGCTCAATGTACTATATTTCTATCTGCAAAATATTCTAACTCTATTTTTAATAACCCAAGTAACTCATCCTTTCTATAGACCCTATCTTCTAAATCAATACAGTCACCATTTGAATTTATAAAACCTATGATAGCATAGCCTTCTTGTTCATATACTATATTTTCATCGTGCATTATTTATCCTAAAGTCATATTTTATGATTTTAGCTTTTGTTTACTGTGAAGGGATCTAAATTATTTTATGGCGAATTCGCATCTCTAACGAATACCCTGAACCACAATTCTAGCATTAATGCC
>CAZEUM010000169.1:0-3291 GCA_964514765.1 uncultured Sulfurovum sp. | reverse complement strand
AACCTAGATAATATTAGTTAATATATAATTATATTACTTGTTTACTTTAAGTTATGCTAAATATAGGTTTCGTTATAATTTAAGGAAAATAAATAAAAGGGATTTAAAATGAAAAAAATAATTACAACATCTGTAGCAGTAGCTGCATTGGTATTAACAAGTGTGCAGGCTGATTTTGACTTTGGAGATATGTTCAAAGATATGAAAGATGCTGCTGTAAGTATGAGTAAAGATGCTAAAGATTCTGTTGTTGGTATGAAAGACGGTGCAGTTGAGACTTCAAAGTCTGTTGAAAGAACGGTATCAACAGTGAGTGCTGATGCAAAAGATACATCTATTAAAATGTCAGATGACATTAAAACAATGGAAGTAAATACTACTTATGATTTATCTAAAACAGCTACTGCACTTTCAAGTGACACAAAAGATTCACTCAAAACTACAACAGATGATTTTAAAGACAGTAGTACTGTGATTAGCACAGATGTCAAAGATTCTATTAAAACAGTTTCTAAAGATGCGGCAGACTCTGTAAAAACTCTTTCTGCTGATTCTAGAGATTCAGTAAAAACTGTTTCTGATGATTCTAGAGATTCAGTAAAAACTATTTCAACAGATTCAACTTCTGCAATTAAAACCATTTCAAGTGACTTAAATGCGACAGCAAGTACTATTTCATCTGATTCTAAAGATTCTGTAAGCTCTATAGCTACAAATATTAGCGATTCAGTTAAAACTGCTTCTGACGATGCAAGAGAATCAATAGACTCTACAACTAAAAATACGGCTGACTCAATAAAACAAATTTCAGATGATTCTGCAAAATCTGTAAAAACAATTTCAGAAAACACAAGTGATTCTGTAAAAACAATTAGAGACTAAACCATTGAAACAATATAGAAAAGAAGGGTCTTCCTTCTTTTCTATCCTCTCCATGTAGTAACCTTTAGTAGCTTTTATTCTACCTTAGCGATAAAACCATTTAATGTACATTTATTATATACAAGCAATATGTTATCCTATAAGAGTATCTTGTCCAAAAGGATTATAATGAATCGCGTTAAAAAATTATTGTTAAGTTTGAGTATATGTATACCTTCCCTACTCTTAGCAACTTCTCAAGCCCACACTTCAACTCTGCATACTACAGAACAAAACGATACCCTTGCAGTCTTCTATAGCATACCTGGTGATATTCAAAAGCAGTATAATGCATTTATAGAAAATAAAATAAAAACTATAGGATTTAACCTTACTGATTCTAATAAAAGAGTTAATGACCAGTATGAAACAAAATATGGCTCTACAGTACTAGATGTCTTAAGTTTTTTACCTGTGGTCAATAATAAAGTAATCATTCCCCTTCTAAACATTGACCCACGTATCGCAGGATTTGCACCATTTAACATGCTCATATATAAGAGACTAGATGAAAATCTAACATATATAGGGCATTTAATGCCTAAAGTCATGCTAGATATTTTAGGCATCGAAAATATAGAAGTAAGAGAGAAATTTATCGCTACTTTCCCTCCATTAGATGAAATGCTTCAAAAAGAGTTCAATGGAACAAAATCATATATGTCTTACAAAAAACTACCAGAACAAAGCATGATTAACTTTGAATATACCTTTGATGCACCAAAAGACATGGATGACTTTATAGAAAGTTTTCAAAATAAATTTGAGTTGGCATTCATAAACAAAGGCTATCTTATAGCTGGTTTTCATAATTTTATGGAAGCCACAGAAAATGCAGAAGAGATTCTTTCAGGCTATGATGCCTTTTGGACCTACTCTCTTTGTCATCTTGAATTTTCTTATGGTATGTTTGACAAAGAAGGTGCACGACCAGAAGCAGGACTTTTTGCCCCATGTACCATGTACATCTACATTAAAAAAGGTACAAATAAACTTGTGCTCGGTATGTCTAGGCTGCACAACTGGTCCGATACACTAGACATAAAAGACGAAACAAGAGTAAAACTTGTTGAAAAACTAGATACACAAATACCCCAAATCCTTACAGATTTTGGCATGATAGCTACTAAAAATGTAAATACACTTTTAGAAAATGCAAAAAGTATCACAAAAACCACTTCTTTGCCAAAAGTTGTGCAAATCAAGCCTGTGCCAAAAGTTACCAAAACACCAACTCCTCCCTCTATTCCAAAAGTACCTGAAGTCATTCAACTTGCTAAGAGTAGTGAGCCCAGAGATAGAACTATTAAATTTTCAAAACGTGTACCACCTGGCTATATACCAAACCGTTTTGACAATATTAAAAAAATAAAATCATCCGCAAATACAAGAATAGGTGAGGTCAGCCACGGAAGAATTTCTGCCTACCTTCGTTCTGAGTTTATGAATGTTAAAACCGTTGAGGAAAAACTAAAATCTGCTGGCTTTGAAATCGTTGCTACCGTACCTGTCAATAAAGAAGGTACGCTGATTTCTATCGTCTTTACCAATGAAACCCTAGTAACTATGGCAAGCAAAGAAAATAGAGGCTTTATGGCCTCATTGCGTGTGCTTGTTGACACAAAAGAAAAAACCGTAAGCATCACTAATCCCATCTATATGGCAAAAGGTTTTTTACAAGAAGACTACAATGAAAAAGATGCAAAAAAGATACTTGACAAAATTACCACACATTTTCCAAACCTACATAATTCTAAAGATATGCTCAAATTTCAACTCTTATCAAAATACCAATTCATGAAGGGTATGCCTTATTATCACAATATGATAGAAGTAGCATCAGGAGATGACCTTTTGGAAAGAATTAAAGACAATAAAAAAGTTGTCTTTACACAAACACTAAAAAATGGTGCAACACTCATTGGCATAAAATTAGGAAAAAGAACAAGAAAATTTACCAAGAAAATAGGTAGAAATAATGCAGCAATGTTGCCTTTTCCTGTACTTATAGAAAATGGAAAAGCCAAAATATTGGACCCTAAATACTATATATCTTACATGTACCCTATGTTAAAGATGTCAGAGTTCATGACCATAGCAACCATACCTGATGCAATGGTAAAAGACAGTGAAAGAGTATTTAGAAAGAGAAAGAAGAAGTAACTAAAAATCTATAGTCTTTTGGTTTGCTGTAGATTTTACCGAACGGAATGAAGCCGTTCCCATAAAAGATGTAATGAACAAAGATACAGTGAAACAAGAAGACTATTTGGCTTTCTCCAAATACTTACCATCTACCGTATCCACTTTAATCATTTCCCGACTTCACCTATCCACAGCACAAAAAAATCCTAAAAGCCCTACAATAGG
>CAZEUM010000168.1:0-3297 GCA_964514765.1 uncultured Sulfurovum sp. | reverse complement strand
AGTTAGCATGAATGCCATTACTATTTTACTTACTTTCATGTTTATCCTTTATTTTATTAAACTTATAGTTATGATAATAAAAATTGTATTAATAAATGTTTAACTACCCAATAAACTTTTAATCTTGTGTACTAAAACGATATAATTCTACTTATTGTATACACAAACCCACAGTGCAATCCATAAATTCTACTTGGATTCACATCATAAACGAATACCCACAAGTATATTGCAAGAGTAGATGAAAAAATAGTTAAATTGTATTTAGATACAATACAAACATATTAACATTTGGAAAAAATGATGACAAAAAATGAAGAATTTGAACAAGCCATTACAAAAGTTTTAGAACTCATCGGTGAAGACCCTCAAAGAGAAGGACTACTTAAAACCCCTGCACGTGTAGCAAAAGCTTTTGCTTTCTTAACAGAAGGCTATGCACGAGACCCAAAAGAGATTCTTTCACAAGCACTTTTTACTACCTCTAACGATGAAATGGTTTTGGTACGTGACATTGAGTTTTACTCTATGTGTGAGCATCATATGCTTCCTATTATTGGGCGTGCACATGTGGCGTACATACCAGATGGTAAAGTAGTTGGACTTTCCAAGATCCCTCGTATTGTTAATGTATTTGCCAGACGCTTACAAATTCAAGAACAAATGACAGAACAAATTGCTGATTCTATTTCTGAAAGTATCACACCTAAAGGAGTAGCAGTTGTTTTACATGCGCGTCACATGTGCATGGAGATGAGAGGGGTAGAAAAGGTAAACTCAACCACTGTTTCTTCTGCACTTCGCGGACTTTTCAAAAGTGATGAACGCACAAGGTCTGAATTTTATAACCTTATCAACACCCCTGCCCCTTCTCATTTTTAGACAGTAACTAATAAAGTCCTTATACTACTTTTCAGTAGAGGACTCATACAAGTGTTTGCTTTTCAATTCCCTTATTTTATGTTATTTTAAGGATAAGAGCGTAATATGCAAAAATCAAATAAGATAAAATAAGTCTTATTTAAAATGAAACGCGTTTTCAGAAGGAAACTTATGACTGTTTATTTAGATAATAATGCAACTACTATCGTTGACCCTCATGTTTACGAAGCTATGGAACCTTATTTTATGCAAAAATACGGCAACCCAAATTCACTCCATGCCTTTGCATCAGACACACATCCTGGCATCAAATCTGCTATGGAAAAAATCTATGCGGGTATCAATGCAAAAAGAGAAGACTCTGTGGTTATCACATCTTGTGCCACAGAGAGTAACAACTGGGTACTTAAGTCTATCTATTTTGAGTATATACTTACAGGTAAAAAAAACCATATCATGATTTCTGAGGTGGAGCACCCTTCTGTCATAGCCACAGCTAGATGGATTGAAGACATGGGGTGTAAAGTAACTTATCTTCCCATCAATAATGAAGGTATTGTAGATATCCAAGCACTTAAAGACAACATGACGGACAAAACTGCTTTAGTATCTATTATGTGGGTTAACAATGAAACGGGTGCCATCTTTCCAGTAGAAGAGATTGCTACTATATGTAAAGAAAATGGGGTATTATTTCATACTGATGCTGTACAAGCCATAGGTAAACTGCCTGTTGATGTGCAGTCATTTCCTGTAGACTATCTTACATTTTCAGCACATAAGTTCCATGGACCTAAAGGTGTGGGCGCTTTATATGTCAAAAAAGGCAAAGAACTTATGCCTCTTCTTCATGGTGGTGCACAGATGGGAGGGTACCGCTCTGGTACATTAAATGTAGCCGGTATTGTCGGTATGGGTAAAGCTATGGAATTAGCCGTAGAAGCCTTAGATTTTGAGATGACAGAAATTAAAAAAATGAGAGATACCTTTGAAAATGAACTTCTCAAAATAAAAGACACTTTTGTGGTAACCCCAAGAGCCAAAAGAACAGCTAACACTATCCTTATTTCATTTAGAGGAATTGAGGGTGAGTCTATGTTGTGGGACTTAAACCATGCTGGTATTGGTGCAAGTACGGGGTCAGCTTGTGCTTCTGAAGACTTAGAAGCTAACTCTGTCATGGAAGCCATTGGCGCAGCAGAAGATTTGGCACATACTGCCATTCGTTTTTCACTTTCTCGCTACACTACACAAGAAGAAATTGACTACACACTTGAAGTAGTCTTAAAAGCCGTGGAAAGACTTAGAGGCATTTCAAGTTCTTACGCCTATGCTCCAAAAGGTCACGAGAGTGGTTTAGACGCACATCACTAGAAAAAATAAAAGTCTTTAGCTTAGGCGAATTCGCATACCAAGCGAATACCCTAACTAAAACTTTGCTGGGGTCACATCTTAGTTCAAGCTACAGGGCAGCTTAGAAATAAATCGAAAGAGTGGCTTTGCCAATTTCGATAAGCGAGAAGACAGGATAATTATACAAAGGATACAAAATGGGAATAGATAGTTTAGTAGGTGGTACCATTTGGGATGAGTACAGTGACAAAGTAAAAAATCTTATGAATAACCCACAAAATATGGGAGAAATTACAGAAGACCAAGCAAAAACAATGGGCGCAAAACTTATTGTTGCAGACTTCGGTGCAGAGTCTTGTGGTGACGCAGTACGTCTTTACTGGGCAGTTGACCCTGATACAGATAAAATTTTATCTTCAAAGTTTAAAAGTTTCGGTTGTGGTACAGCCATTGCAAGCTCAGACACCATGGCAGAGTTATGCAAAGATAAAACAGTGGATGAAGCTGTTAAAATTACAAACATCGATGTAGAACTAGCCATGCGTGATACACCAGACACCCCTGCTGTTCCACCACAAAAAATGCACTGTTCAGTGATGGCCTATGATGTCATCAAAAAAGCAGCAGCGCAGTATAAAGGTGTAGACATGGAGAGCTTCGAAGAAGAAGTCATTGTTTGTGAATGTGCAAGGGTAACGCTTTCAACACTGCAAGAAGTCATTAGACTCAATGAATTGACTACCCTAGAACAAATCACTGACTACACCAAAGCTGGTGCCTTTTGTAAATCATGTATTCGTCCTAGAGGACATGAAGAAAAAGATATTTATCTTGAAGACCTTTTAGATGAATATGAAAAAGAAAAACTTGCAGATATGGCATCTCTAAGGAATACTGCTACTGTACCTACAGGTGATTTTAAAACTATGACTATAGTGCAGCGAATTAAAGCAGTAGATAAAGTCATAGATGACAACATTCGTAAAATGCTCGTTATGGATGGTGGGGATATGGAAATTTTAGATATAAAAGAAAATGGTGAAAATGTCGATATTTATATCC
>CAZEUM010000167.1:0-3333 GCA_964514765.1 uncultured Sulfurovum sp. | reverse complement strand
AAGTGTTTACCCCACTACTGTAATGGAAGCCTATAATGTTTAAACCTTCACGCATATATCATCGTGCATCCCAGTTATCATGTGTTAGTACTGTAGCAGATATTTTTGGAGTTCTTTGCTGGAATGTTCATAAGAAAAATACGCTTCATGGTGAATTTTACCCTTATCTTCAAAACTTGATAAAAGAAGAAAGAATTGATTTTTTTCTTCTTCAAGAAGCTAGCTTTAAAGACAATGCACCTTGTGTACTCTCAGACTTTTCTTTTGACGCTGCTGCAAACTTGGAAACTAAGACCAAGTATTATGGGGTACTCTCAGCAAGTAGGGTAGAGTCAAAAAAAGCATTTGCTTACCTCTCTGAGGGGAAAGAGAGTTTTATAGCTACACATAAAAGTTTACTTGTAAGCCTCTATGCTTTTGAGGATGCTGAAACATTACTTGTACTTAATATTCATGCCATAAACTTCCGTGAAACAGCTAGATACAACAAAGATATGGAACGTTTTTTAAGTCTTATACAAGCACATAAAGGACCCATGATAATAGCAGGAGACTTTAATGCATGGAGCAAAAAACGTATGAAAAAACTCCAAGTCCTAAAAGAAAAACTTTTTTTAGAAATGGTGCCTTTTAACGAAAGTCATGGAGTAAAGTCTTTTTTGGGAAATCATTTGGATTTCATATTTTACAGAGGGTTAGAATTACTTGAGTATAAAGTAGATAAAAATCATGGTATTTCTGACCATAATCCACTATATGTACAGTTTAGAAAAAAGTTTAATATGACATGAGAGAAAAATTATATAAACTTTTGTTCAGCCCCAAAGTCTTACTCTCAGGATTCAACTTAAAATACTCAGGATTGTCCTGATATATTTGAATCATTGTATCATACAGGTGCCTGATGCCTTAAAGCTTTGAGTTTTTTGTCAAAAGAATGTACTTTAATCTTTTGGTCTTAGGTGTTCAGCTAAAAGCTTATAGGTAAATTGAGCACCATTGTCTGTAGGTATGGTATGAATTTTAAATGGTACGTTTTTAGAGGTTCCCTTAAAAAATTTGTAAAACTATCAGTTTATACAGAAATATTAAATTATGTACCAAAATAGAATCTTGACAAACTATAACACTATCTGTTATACTGTGCTATGATAAAAAGTTTTGCAGATAAAGAGACTGGACACTTTTATGGTACAGCTAAAAGTAAAAAAATACCTTCTAGTATACATAAAGTAGCCTTGAGAAAGTTAGACTATCTAAATGTCGCCTATGTATTGGATGACTTGCGTATACCTCCAGCTAATTGGCTTGAGGCATTAGAGAGAGAGTTAAAAGGTAAGTACTCTATTCGCATAAACAAACAATACCGCATAGTATTTGCTTTTGAAAATGGCAATGCATATGATGTGGCGATTAGAGATTATCATTAGGAATAAATTATGACAGAATTAAAAAGACAACCAACCCATGTGGGTGAAGTACTCAAAGAGGAGTTTTTAGTGCCTCTTGGTATAACACAGAGTTATTTGGCAAAGTCATTGCATACTTCTTTTCGTGCCATTAATGAACTGGTCAATGAAAAAAGAGGCATAACTACAGAAATGGCATTGAAGCTAGCCAAGTATTTTGGTACTTCTCCACAGTTATGGCTTAACTTGCAAAACCAATATGATTTGTATAAAGTAAGTCATAAAAAGAAAAAAGAGTTAGATGAAATAGAGATAGGACATTTTGAAGTAGCATAGATGAAAAATATAAATATGAAATATAAAATAGTTTACATGGGAACACCCCATTATGCAAAAGAAATTTTAGAAACACTTATAGATGCTGATGATATGGAAGTATCTTTAGTTCTGACTCAGCCTGACCGTCCTTTTGGGCGTAAAAGAGTTTTAACAGCACCTCCTGTTAAGGCTTTGGCACTTGGACATGCAATAAGTATTTTGCAACCAAATCGTTTAAGTGATGAAGGTGTTTTTAAAGCTATCGAAGCGTCAAAGCCAGACTTTATTGTTGTGGCAGCCTTTGGTCAGATATTACCTAAAAATATTTTGGATATTGCGCCCTGCATCAATTTGCATGCATCACTTTTACCTCAATATAGAGGAGCATCTCCGGTTCAACAGTCATTGTTGAATGGGGATGAAAAAACGGGTGTGACTTCCATGATGATGGAAGAGGGATTGGATACAGGGGGCATTTTAGAAAAAATAGAATTTACGATTCCTAAAACGATGCGATTAAAAGAATTGATGCAACAACTTACAAATGATGCTTGTACTCTGACCTTACAAACAATAAGAAATTTTAAAAATATCACAGCCCAAAAACAAGATGAAAATGAAGCAACACTTTGTAAAAAAATTAAAAAGTCTGATGGCGAAGTAAATTTTGAAGATGCAGTATACATTTATAATAAATACAGAGCCTTTGAAGGTTGGCCAGGTATATTTTCAAGTAATGGTACAAAAATTGATGGTCTTAGTCTTGTGGATTCTATCAGTCAAAATAAGATTTTAGAAATACTCTCTTTTGTAGAAGAAAATGTTGTTGTCGGATGTACCAAGGGTACATTACAAATAGCGTTTTTGCAACCACTCTCTAAAAAAGCGATGTCTGCAAAAGCATATTGTGTAGGAAGGGGGTTGAAAGTTGGAGATACTTTACTTTGATACCTTACCTTCCACACAAGTTTACCTTATGGAGCAATTAAAAAAGAAAGAACTTAAAGCACCAATAGCTGTTTTGGCTTATGAGCAGAGTTCTGGAGTAGGGAGTAGAGACAATAAATGGTTGGGAGGAAAAGGTAACTTTTTTGCATCAGTGGCTATAGATATTTCAAAATTACCAGAAGACCTTTCTCTTTCCTCTGCTTCTATTTATTTTTCTTTTATTATGAAAGAAGTACTTTTAAAATTTGATGAAAATATTTGGTTAAAATGGCCAAATGATTTCTATATGAATGACAATAAAGTGGGTGGGGTCATCACCCAAAAAGTAAAAAATACTTTAGTATGTGGAATTGGGTTAAATTTGAAAAAATCTCAAAATGGCTATAAAGCTTTACAGAGCGATATCTTAGCAGAAAAATTGTTGAAAAACTATCTTGAAGCACTTGAAAAATTTCCAAAATGGAAGCAAATTTTTAGTGATTTTGAGGTAGAATTTGAACTAAGTAGAAAGTTTTCAGTTCATATTGAAAGCTATCAACAGAGCCTATCAGACGCAATATTATGCGAAGATGGCTCTTTAATTATAAAAGGCAAGAAGATGTTTAGTTTACGATGAGCGAAGTAATTAGCATAGCCAACCAAAAGGGTGGCGTAGGAA
>CAZEUM010000166.1:0-3345 GCA_964514765.1 uncultured Sulfurovum sp. | reverse complement strand
TTTTTATGATATTTGTAGGAAATTTTAAAACCAATCACACACGTAAAAGTACTGAATATTATATAGAAGCATTAAATAAAAAATTAGCTGCAAAAAAACCTGAAGACAAAGTCTACATTTTCCCACCTGTTACTGCATTAGACAGCTATGATGGTGATTTTACTTTGGGAGTACAAAATGCCTACCCTGCGGTGCATGGTGCTTACACAGGAGAGATAGGTTTAGAGCAGTTGGATGAGTTTTCTATTAGAACGATTTTAATTGGTCATAGTGAACGACGTGAGCATATGGGAGAATCCCAAAAGAAAGTAGCCAAAAAATTTGCTTTTTTTCAAGAGCATGACTTTGAAATTATATATTGTATTGGTGAGCCCTTACATATTCGTGAAAAAGGTTTTGAAGCAGTTATGCAGTATCTTTTAGCACAGTTTAAAGGCATTGATATTTTTTACAACAATCTAATCATCGCTTATGAGCCTATCTGGGCGATTGGTGCAGGTAAATCGGCTACAGTAGAAGAAATTTCCTCTACACATAGAGCATTAAAAAAAGCTATAACTGAAAAAACATTACTCTATGGTGGATCAGTAAACCCTTCCAATATTAAAGAGATAATTAACATAGCTGGAGTAGATGGTGTTTTAGTAGGATCATCTTCTTTAGAGGTAGATAAGTTTTCTGAGCTGTTTTTATCATAATTATTCATTATGTGTAAGGGTAGATAAATCTACCTTAGGTTTATTTAAACAAATCTGCCAATGCAGTTGTATCTGTAGTTTTGGCTACTTCTTCATTGCTAGAACTGTCTAATTGTCTCTCAGTAACACCTTCTATTTCATTAAGCTCTATGGTATATCCTGTAAGCATGGAGGCTAAACGGATATTGATACCTGATCTTCCAATGGCTTTTGCTTTTTGGTCTCCAGTGATGTTGACAAGAGCTTTTTTCTCTTGGGCATCTACTTTAATACTTTGCGAAATAGCAGGACTTAAAGCGCGTGTGATAAATACTTCAGGAATAGGTGAGTATTCTATACAGTCAATGTTCTCTCCACTTAGTTCATCACTTACGGCATTAATACGTACTCCTTTTACCCCTACAGCAGCACCAATGGGATCAATGTTCATTTGTTCTGTTTTGAGGGCTATTTTAGCTCTTTCACCAGGGATTCTTGCTGCTGCTATAATTTTCACCAAATCATCGGCTATTTCAGGTACTTCTGAAGCCATGAGTGATTCAAGAAATTTAGGTGAGGTTCTTGTAAGTTCAAGAAAAAGACCATACTCAGGATCAACACTTACATAACGTAATAACGCACGGATGGAGTCTCCTCGTTTGAATGTTTCACCTTTAATACGGTTTCTCAAAGTCATGATGCCTTTAAGTTCACCAATTTCAACATGGGTATTGTCTTCTGCGTCAACACGGTTGACAGTACCTAGCATGACAGAACCTACTTTTTCTCTATATTTCTCAAAGAGATCTTGCTCTACACGTCTTTGTATGTGGTATTCTAATTCTCTAAAAAGATTGGCAGAAGCTGTACGACCATGGTCTTCTAAGATAAATTCTTCTTTAAGTTGATCTCCAAGTTCTATGGAATCATCAAACTCTTTGGCTTCTGATAGAGGTATGAAACTGTCAGATTCTACTTCTTTAATATTTGGCGCTTTTCCTACCTTTGTAAGAAGTTGTGGGTCATTGTCTGCTACAACAGTGATGACTTTATTGACTGAATAGGTTTTAGTATCATGGTCAATGATAACTTCAAAGTTACTGGTAAAAGAGCTTAGTTTTTTAGCAGTATTTATAAGCGCTTCTTTAAAAGCATCAATTGCATGTTCTGTAGAAATGTTCTTTTCATGTGCTATAGCATCTATAATATCTAATATTTTTTCCATCATAATTCCTATTATTGTATATAATATTTCAATCTACCGCTACAAGAGGTAACATAACAGTGTTAAGAACGTCTAGGAAGTGGTGTTTTTGAAGAAGCGTATTATAGCTAACCAAAGCTTTACTGAAAATAAAGTATAATTTATGCAATTTAAGAAAAACATAAAGAATGAACTAAAGGTAAGCTATATGAAACTAAAACTGGCTAGAACAACATTAAAATCAAAACCAAAAGCGATTGAGCTTTCTAAAATAGAAGAAGATTTAACGCACAAATCTATATTTTATTTCGATAAAGACAACTCACATAAAGAACTCAAAGAGTTAATAGAGTACTTTGAAAAAAAATCCTACTCTGTATATATGAGAGAAGTAAAATACGGACTTGATGAGAACGAATATATTTATGAAGTACATATTATTGCCTAAGCTTTTTAGGTAATAGAAAGAAAGAAAAAGAGTGTCTAAAAAATTATTTATAGAAACACTTGGTTGCGCAATGAATGTGCGCGACAGTGAACATATGATCGCTGAACTGAATAAAAAAGAACCTTACGAACTTACAGAAGAACTTTCCGAAGCTGACCTTATTATTATAAATACCTGTTCTGTTAGAGAGAAACCTGTAGCAAAACTATTTTCAGAAATAGGGGTATTTAACAAATATAAAAAAGAGGGTGCCAAAATTGGTGTTACGGGTTGTACAGCTTCACACTTAGGAGCAGACATTATTAAACGTGCACCTGCTGTAGATTTTGTACTAGGTGCAAGGAATGTATCCAAAATAAGAGAAGTGGTCGATAAAAAACATGCTGTTGAAGTCAGCACCGATTTTGATGAAAGTACTTATGCCTTTGGAGAATACCGATCGAATCCTTTTAAGGCAATGGTAAACATATCTATAGGATGTGACAAGTCATGTACTTTTTGTATAGTGCCTGCTACAAGAGGAGAGGAGATTTCTATCCCCTCAAATCTTATTGTGCAAGAGATTGCTAAAGCAGTGGCTACTGGTGCAAAAGAAGTGATGCTTTTAGGACAAAATGTAAACAACTATGGAAGACGTTTTACAGCTGATGAAAAATGTAACTTTATAGAGTTATTGCAAAAGATATCAAACATAGAAGGTTTGGAGCGTATACGTTTTACTTCTCCTCACCCTTTGCATATGGATGATGCCTTTCTTAAAGAATTTGCATCAAACCCTAAGATTTGTAAACAGATACACGTACCTTTACAATCGGGGTCAAGCTCTTTGCTTAAAGCAATGAAAAGAGGGTATACGAAAGAAAACTTCATTAACCGTTGTGATAAAATACGCACTCTCTGTCCAGAAGCAACCATTTCTACTGATGTTATTGTAGGTTTTCCTGCTGAAAGCGATGCAGATTTTGAAGACACGATGGATGTACTTGAAAAGGTACGTTTTGAACAAATGTTTTCTT
>CAZEUM010000165.1:0-3389 GCA_964514765.1 uncultured Sulfurovum sp. | reverse complement strand
GCGATGAGATGAGACAGCGTCCAGAGTATGCAAAACACATAGAACCATGTACAAAGATTTCAAGTTCAAGTTTAGGTAAATGTCTTTTAATTGCTTCACAATCTTTTAAGCTTATTTCACGTGCCACAATAATACGTTCAACACCTAAGTCATAATACACTTCGGCATCCATTGCATTCATCACGTTTGCTTGCGTTGACAAGTGTATAGGTATATTTGGAGCAAACTTACGTGCAATTTTAACAACTCCAGGACTCGATACTATCAGTGCATCAGGTTTAAGTTCTGCCATTTTTGAAATGTGATTTTCATACAGCTTCAACTGTGAATTAAAAGGAAAAGAGTTTACAGTAGTGTAGACTTTTTTACCTCTCTCATGGGCATATCTAATACCTTCTGCATAAGCCTCCATATCAAACTCTTTACCTGAACGTATACGTAAAGAAAAAGTACTAGTCCCTCCATATACTGCGTCAGCACCATAGTTTAGAGCTATCTTCATCTTCTCTAAGTTGCCTGCAGGTGCTAAAAGTTCTACTTTATTTTTGCTGTTCATCTTTTTCCTGCCACCATAAAATTAGTTTGTTTGATTTTTATCTTATCCAAATAGTGGTAATAAACAGTTTTAAATTTATAGATCGTAGGGGAGAAGGAGATGCCTTATCGCATCTTAAGATTTTCATTACAGATTAGCTGCAAAAAGGCAAAACCTTTCTGCAGTACTTATTACTTTTTAGTGATAGGATGTGTTTTGACAAATGATCTTGCAATGTCTGCTGATTCTGTTGTACACGTTGGATGCCCCCACCCTGACTTTGATGTAGCAGAATCAATGTCGTTTACTATGTTGTCGTCACCTACGGGACTAACCCCACCAGGGATAGTTGCCAAACCAAGAGCAGCTCTAAGTTTCCATGCGATGTTGTGGTCTGCACAAGATGAATCACCACTCACGCCTACAGCACCAAGAAGCGTACCATCTTTTGCATACAGTGCTAAGCCACCACCAAATACATTCACACCACCTATTTTTTTGCCTGTCATTGGGTCGGACTCTGTACCTATTTTGTCTGAATCTCCACCATAGGCTACTGCAGTATCTACTGGATTAGAGAACTGTAGACCAAAAAGACTTCCCCCGGGTTGAGTAGCAGTAAAAAGGTTAGCAGTAGAAAGAGAAAGCCCTGGAAGAGAGAATGCATTCGCAGTATTTGCTTTTTGTGCTGAAATTGCACGACTACCTGGCCACTGATCTCCTCTGTCTTTACCTGAGAAAGTGACTATCTTCACCACACCATCTCTATCAACTATAGTAGCCCACATATTGAGTCCAAAACCTCCATTTTTACTTGCGACTACAACCTTTAGTGCTTTTTTTACCTCGTCATACGTTGGTAAAGTTGTTTTTGTTTCTTCTGCAAATGCAGTCAGAGTAGATACAGCTACTAGTGCTACTAGTGTGATTTTTTTTATCATTATTGTTTCCTTTTATTTAATATATTTCCATGTGAAATATGTTAGTATGTTAGTACAATAACCTAAGTACGTCAAGAAGTTACATTTCGGTAAGATAGTTACCAAAAGGTAGGAAATACGCATTTTAGGGAAAACAAAGAGAATTAAAATGCCAAACTTACGACAAAACAAAGTACATTGTAAAAATTATACTTCAGAAATAGAAATAACTGTAGAAATATTCTCTGGTAAATGGGTGGTTTTGCTCCTTACGCATTTAGGAGAAAGAAAAGTTGTACGCTTTAATGAATTTAGAAAAGTCTTTCCTGATATCACACAAAAAATGCTCTCTCAGCAACTCAAAAAACTAGAAGACAACAAAATAGTCAAAAAGAAAATCTACAATGAAATACCCCCAAAAGTAGAATACTCACTTAGCAAAGAAGGAGAAAAACTCCTCCCCATTTTAGATACGATGCAACATTGGGGTCAAGAGTATTTGAAAATATATAATAAAGTCAGCACTAATGATACCTAACAAGATAAGGATATAATCACCTTATGAAAACAACACGCATAGACCTACATAACCACACCACACGCTGTAACCACGCAGAGGGTACAGTAGATGAGTACGTCCAAAGAGCCATAGAACTTGGCATTGACATTTATGGGTTCTCAGAACATGCACCTATGGATTTTGACCCAAAATATAGACTAGCATTTGAAGAAGTAGAAGCCTACACCTCAGACATACTCAAAGCAAAAGAAAGATACAAAAATGACATAAATGTCTTGCTAGGTTACGAAGTAGACTGGTTACAAGGTCATATGAGTGAACAAATACTTAATGCAGATGTAGACTACCTCATAGGCTCTGTACACTTCATAGACAAATGGAGTTTTGACAACCCTGAGTTTATAGGTGGATGGAAAAACAAAGACATAGACGACATTTGGAAAGCTTACTTTGAAGCTACTACGGCCATGGCAAGGTCAGGAAAGTTTGACATCGTAGGTCACCTAGACCTCATAAAAGTGTTTAAATTTATGCCGAGTCTTGACGTGAGAATACTAGCAAAAGATGTACTAAAATCCATCAAGACATCAAATATGGTCATGGAAATAAACACCGCAGGGCTTCGTAAACCAGTAGGAGAGCTATACCCATCGCATGCCTTATTAGAAGAAGCTTATGCCCTAGATATACCCATAACATTCTCTTCTGATGCCCATGCAGTAGAGCATATAGGGGCAGGTTATGACTTAGCCACAGCTCTTGCTAAAGACATCGGATACACACAGGCTGTTACTTTTCAAGGGCGTGATAAACAATTGATTACTTTTTAGGCATAAAACCTTATGCACCTTATAGTTTTATGGTTATAATCTAAGACATTAATTTAATTCTTAGGAGAAACACATGGGTAAATTCGTAAACAATTTAGCAGAGTTTAACAAGTACTGTGAAGAAAATGAAGTTCAGTTCATCGACTTTAGATTTACAGACATTAAAGGTGCATGGCACCACATTTCATACAGAGCAACAGCTGTAGATGACAAGATGCTAGAAGCTGGTCTACCATTTGATGGCTCGTCTATAGAAGCATGGCAACCTATTCATCAGTCAGATATGCTTCTTAAGCCTGACGTAGGAACAGCATTTATGGACCCGTTTACTGCAGACTCTACAGTCATTCTTATCTGTAATGTTTATGATATTTATAAAAATGAAATGTATGCAAAATGTCCAAGATCCATCGCTCAAAAAGCACTCGAAGCCTTAGAAAAAGCAGGCGTTGCAGACGAAGCATACTTTGGACCTGAAAATGAATTCTTCATATTTGACGATGTTCAAATAGTAGACAAAGACAACCATCAGTCATTTAAAGTAGAAACAGACGAAGGTCACTGGGCTGATGATGCTGACTATG
>CAZEUM010000164.1:0-3453 GCA_964514765.1 uncultured Sulfurovum sp. | reverse complement strand
AGTTTAAAAATGTATAGTGCAGCTATTGCTGTCATCATCATTGCCACCTTTATCTGGAGTTTGCAGCAATATAGCATCATCAATGTTAGAGAATTTGCACAAGCAGGATGGGCAGCAACCATGGGCTTAGGTCTTCTCATTTGGCTCAGCTTAAATGTCTCCATTATTTGGAAAAAACTAACTGCTGTCTACACCATCGATATGATTAAAGAGAATCAATATCAAACGACGATATAAAGCACTCATTGCTATTATAGTCCCTATTGTACTCATTAGCATTCTTAAAATACTTTATGAAGGCTATTATCATGATCTTTCTGCCTATATGTTTGCGGTGGCACTGGTATTTAAGACCAGTTTAATCTCACTTTGGCTAGCCATACAGTTACATTTTGTTGCATTTATTACAGGTCTTACAATTTTTCAGGGTCTTATTCTTCTTATAAAGCGTTGGTTGTTGGACTCTGTATTTGCCACATGGGTACAAACACACATTATAGAAAATGTCAGTGATTCCTTCAAAGAAGCAAAAGAATTTTATTTAAGACAAGACTTAAAAAGTAAGTTTAAAAATATTTTTATTTTTATTTTTGGTATTACGCTTTCAGGATGGTTCTTATACCTTATTGGACTACTCGACAACGTTGTACTCTTTGCAGAGCTTAGACTTTTCATCGCTGGACTCTTTGCAGCCATCGTCACCTTTGTTACAAAAGTAGCCACATGGGCACTCTCTTTACTTGCTATCTCTTGGCTAGGTCCCTTACTAGAACTCTTTGCCTTTAGCTACATTTTAACCCGTTTAGATACTTGGCTTGGACCAAATAACTTTGTGTCACGATTTTTCAACTACATAGCTGAGAAACTTAACCTGATGTTGTACTACATGGGCATACTCAAAGAGAAACATATTGACCCTGTCATTTTAACACCCATGATTAATAAATCAAAAGAAATGGGTGTAAAACTTTCTAGTAGTATTCGCAGTAAAAAAATACAAGAAGAGTATAGGCATTCAGAAAATTTTGAAAATATCATCATGAAAGGTCATATTGATGCATACCGCTCCTTTAGTGGCTTAAGCCAAATTAAGAATAAAGAAGATCTCTACACACGTATCAATCAAAAAACGGGTCACAATATGGATATAGTAGCCTATGTTTCGCGCTCTGATTCTGGTGAGCTTATGGATGAAGATGCCCCACGTAATCATTATCATGATGTTTTATTGCTTGAAAGTTTTGCGTCTCACAAAGAATATGGAGTGAAAGTATATGACGAACCTAAAGATGAAAAGCACATAAATCAAAAAGACTTTTGGGTCTTAAATTGTAATAATCACCCTATCACAATTAGAAGCAATACCTACAATTTTGAAAATATGGAAATGCCTGCACATGGACTTAAACTCATTAAAGTAAAAAACCCTTTTTGCTATAAGTTTGGAGATGTCTTTTGTGAATATAATGACAAAAGAGTGGCTGTAACTGCTATAGCAAGGGTATAGGAGCATCCAATAATAGCAGTCCCCCTATAGCAGTTGAGGGCTATTTGACAATTGCTTCTAAATGTTTTGCAAAATCTTCTGGAGCTATAAATCCTGTCAAAGATTTTTCAGGTAAATAGTTATTTTCTTTATCAAAGAAGATGATATTTGGTGCACCAAAAAGTTTAAACTTTTTAAGTAAAGCTTTGTCATCTTCATTGTTAGCAGTCAAGTCTATCTTGATGAAGCTAAAGTTTTTTAACTGTTCTTTCACCAAAGGGTGAGGAAAAGTAATTTCTTCAAGTTCTGTACACGCCGTACATGAGTCTTTTCCAAAGTCAACCACCACAGGTTTATCGGAGGCTTTTACCTCTTCCATTAAGCGTGCTATTGAGTAGCCTAGATGAGTACTCTTATCTTCTACCATAGCAGAAACCATAGCAGTACTTGAGGTAAATCTTTCAAAAGGACGCAACATAGAACTGGCTCCAGAAATAGCACCTATAAAAAGAGACGCACCCCAAAGCATAAGCACCAAGGCAAGCAACCTAAAGAGTTTAGCAGCGCCTTTACTTTCACTGCTACTGTCAAACACACCCATATACAGTGCAGACCCCATAAAAAGAAGTGCCCACAATATAAGTGTCAAGCCATCTGGTAAAATACGAGAAAGCATAAAGATACCAAGACCTAACATCATCACACCAAATACTTGGGAAACTACAGTCATCCAACCACCAGGTTTAGGCATGAATTTACCAGCACCAATGCCCACAAGAAGCAGAGGCATTCCCATACCTATACTCATAACAAAGAGAGCAGCCCCCCCTAGGAAAGCATCTCCCGTATGCGATATGAACAGTACCGCACCTCCAAGTGGTGGAGTAACACATGGTCCTACTATGAGCGCAGATAGCAGTCCCATAATGGCTGTACCTATAATGCCTTTACCCTGTGCATCATCAGAGGCTTTTGTGAGCTTAGATTGCCATGAAGCAGGTAATGCTATCTCATAATACCCAAAGAGTGAAAAGGCCAATGCCACAAACATCCCTGCAAATACAGTCAAGACCCAAGGGTTTTGCATAGCAGTTTGAATATCTGCACCCAATAATCCTGCCACAACACCTACTACAGTATAGGTCACAGCCATAGACAATACATACACTAAAGAAGTAAAAAATGCTTTTGCAACAGAAGGTTTTTCATCTCCTCCTTGTTGAGAAACAATAATAGACGATAAAATAGGAATCATAGGAAAGATACACGGTGTGAGAGCCAAGAGAAGACCAAAAATAAAGAAAAGAAGCAAGATAAAAAAAGAACTTTCATTTACAAGAATATCTGCAATCTTTGATGTATTTCCTTCTTCTATCATCAGAGATATTTTATCAAAAAGACCAAGTTTAGTCCCTTTAAAATCAAAGGATTTAATGATTGGTTGGTAACATATGCCTTTATCTGAACATCCTAGAAGTTCTATTTCTAAAGTATAGTCACCTTTTACCTGTGACTCAATATCTTTTAGAGGAATACTTACAAGAATCTCTTTCTTAAAGACTTTATCACCATCAAAATCATATGATACTGGCTTTTGCACCGAGAGATTTACTTTTTTAGGAGAAGTAATACGATACCCCAAGGTATCATCATAGACATGTATTCTATCTCCAATGCTAATCTTAGTTTCAATCATATTACCTTTAAGTACGGCAGAAACCTGAAAAGCTTCTTCTGGTGATAAAAACTTCTGCTTTTTGAGTGCACTTTCAAATCCTGCACTTACAAATGTACCAAACATAATTACAACCAAGAGTAACTTTTTGATGAAATTATTCATTTTCTCTCTTTATATCTTTAAATTTATACAATTCTATAGTACTATACCTATATAAGCTATGTAATAGTAACTAAAGTTAAATAATAAACATTAAATAAGTATTACATTAAAGGTTAAAAATGGCGAA
>CAZEUM010000163.1:0-3458 GCA_964514765.1 uncultured Sulfurovum sp. | reverse complement strand
TTAGCTATGGATGATTACCCCGAAGCACTTTGCGACTTAGGACAATTTTATGAAAAGGGTGTAGGCAGTAAAAAAGATACAAAACGTGCCGAAGAGCTTTATGAAAGTGCTATGAAACTTGGTATCAAAAGAGCAAAAAATCATTTTAAACGCATACAAGAAAAGAAAAAAGGATTTTTCCAAAGATAAACAACTTTATAGTCTTTTTTTCATACCTAAATTCATTAGAGATAAACTTATTTTAGATAGAATATTGTACAAATTTCTAAGATTGAAGGTAAATAAAATATGATTAGTTGGATGCAAAAACACAATAAGTATCTTGTATGGACAATATGGATAGCAACCATAGCATTTATTGGTGCTGGTTTTGTAGGTTGGGGAAGTTATGATTTAAGTTCAAGAGCAGGAAATGTAGCCAAAGTAGGAAACATTGAAATTAGCCAAAAAAAACTTAACATGGTCTATAGTAATTTATATAACCAATACAATGAAAGACTAAAAGGTAAGCTTGATGAGGAAAAAGCCAAAAAACTGGGGCTTATCCAACAGGCATTTGCCCAATTAGAAACACAAGCTAAAATTCTTAATTTTGCAAAAGATGTAGGTATTGTTGTCTCAGATGCAGAAATTATTACAAAACTAAAAAGCATCCCATCTTTTCAAAAAGATGGTATCTTCAACAAAGAAATATATAGCGGATACCTTCGTGCACAAAGAATGAAAGCAAATATATTTGAAGATATATTAAGAGAAGAACTTGTCATTCAAAAAGTAATTGTCCTACTTAGTGTTGATGCCTTACCTTTTGAAAAAGAAGCGATTCAAGCTGCTATGAATGTCTCTAGTAAACTAGCTTACAAAGTCCTCACACAAGATGACCTTGATTTTGTACTAGATGAGGACAAAATGAAAACATTTTGGGAAGTACAAAAAGAAAACTTCTCAACAGACACACTATATACACTTTCTATTATATGGACACAGAGTAAAGATACTGTTGCTACAGAAAATGAAATTAAAGCACATTACGACAAAAACAGTTTTAACTATACTAATGCAAGTGGAAAACAACTTACTTTTAAAGAAGCAAAAGAGTTGGCTACAAGAGACTTAAAATTGAAAAAAACAAAAAAAGCTGCACAAAAAGCTTACATTGCATTCAAAAAAGGAAAAATTGAAAGCAGTGAAAAAATGACAGTGGCTTTAGGTGACCCTGTACTTTCAAATACCCTTTGGAAAATAGTGAAAGAAAAATCAACAGGTGACATCCTTAAGCCTAAGGTAGTTGCAGACAAATACGCTACTGTAAAAATAGAAAATATCATCTTACCTCAAACAAAAACCTATGAAGAAGCCAAAGAAGAAGTAAAAATTATCTTTAGTGCCCAAGCACAAAAAGAAGCATTGCTAACATTAGCAAAATTAACACTCAAGAATTTTGATCAAAATGACGCAATCATATCAGATTTTATGAAGATAGAAGAAAGTGTCAACCTAGAATCATTAAATAATCAAGAAAGTTTACAATTTTTACAAAAACTCTTTACATCCTCAAAAGAAAAAGGTATTATAAGCGTATCGGATAAAGTTATTGTTTACAATATACTTGAACAGAAGATTTTACCTATGGATGCAAATCAAAGTGATTTTGTAAATCAAACTGTCAATACATTAAAACAAAGTACATTTGAATTTAACTTGATTAAAATGTTACAGAAGAAATATCCTACAGAGGTCTATATGGGAGGGCTTACAAATTGAGTGATACAATTTTAGCTATCGATATTGGTTCTACTAAAATATGTGCTGTTATTGCTGAAATTGATGACATAAAAGTCACAGTTCAGGGTCACGGCATCATTAAATCCCAAGGCATCAAAAAAGGTGCCATCACAAACATAGAACTCGCCTCCAAATCTATTAAGAAATCTATCAATGATGCAAAACGCATTGCAGGAAGCAATATTACCTCTGCTACTGTATCTATCTCCAATGCTTATGCAAAAAGTCTCAACTCTACAGGTATTGTAAATATACCACATAAAGACATCTCCCTTAAAGAAATAAACCGTGTCATGCAAACTGCACTTTACAATGCAAATGTCCCAAATGAGTATGATGTCATCCATGTACTGCCTTATAACTTTAGGGTAGATGATCAAGACTTTATAGAAGACCCTTTTGGTATGAATGCCAGTAGACTGGAAGTAGATGTTAACATTATCATAACACAAAAGTCCAACCTTTCAAACCTTAAAAAAGCTGTCCGTTCTGCAGGTGTTGACATAAATGCTATTGTCCTTAGCGGGTATGCTTCTGCTATTGCCACTATGAATGAAGATGAAAAAGAACTTGGGGTAGCTGTGATTGATCTTGGTGGGCAGACATCCAATCTTGTTATTTATACAGGAAACTCCATTCGCTACAATGATTTCTTAGGTGTGGGTTCTAACCATATTACCAATGACCTATCTATGGCACTACATACCCCTTTACAGGTAGCAGAAAATGTAAAAATACGCCATGCTAACTTGGTTGAAAAAAGTAATGAAATGATTGAGTTACCTATTATAGGGGATGAAGACAGTAGGAATGAAGTCTCTTTAGAGATTGTCCACTCTGTTATCTTTTCACGTGTGGAAGAGGCCTTGATGATTTTGGCAAAGTCTGTAGATAAATCTGCACTCAAAGAACAAATAGGTGCAGGTATCATCCTTACAGGAGGCATGACAAAACTTAAAGGTATAAGAGAATTGGCACAAGCTATATTCTCAGGTATGCCTGTACGTGTGGGATACCCACATAATATAAATGGTCTTTTTGAAGAATTAAAAGACCCCGCATACGCTACAGTGGTTGGCTTACTACTTTATAATGCAGGTGAACATACACAGTATGAAATTAATTTTCAACAAGAGTTGTTACACTCAAAAGCAGAACATCAAGATGACCTAAGTAATATCAAGATAGGTCACCCAGGCAACGATGCACAAGTAACAGCAGGAACAAATGCTGCAAAAATACTGAGAGAATCTAAAAAGAAAAAAGATATTAGCAAAGTGCCAAGTATCACATTTGATGATTTACCAGACTTAGGTCACGAAAATAAAAACCCAATTAAAAAGATAGCCAATTGGGCAAGGCAGCTTTTTTAATTGATACTTTTAAATCAGTTTAATATATAACATAAGAAGAGAGGAAAAAAATGGAAGAATTTAAAATAGATATAATAGAAGCAAAATGCCGTACAAATGGAGCAAAGATTAAAGCAATTGGTGTCGGAGGTGGTGGTGGAAACATGATTAACCACATGATAACAGAGGGGATTCATAGCATTGACCTTATTGTTGCCAATACTGATGCGCAGGCTCTAGATTCATCAATTGCGCCATTTAAGATACAATTGGGAATGAATGCAACTAGAGGTTTGGGTGCAGGAATGGTTCCAGACAAAG
>CAZEUM010000162.1:0-3475 GCA_964514765.1 uncultured Sulfurovum sp. | reverse complement strand
AGGTTATAGGTGTATCTTCAGCAGGTGCTCCTGCATTAAAACAATCTTACGATGCTAAAAATGCCATAGATACACTCTCTGTTCGTACTATAGCAGATGGTATTGCTGTACGTGATACCTCACCTATCACCTTGGCATATATTTTGGAATATGTAGACAATTTTGAAACAGTCTGTGAAGATGAAATAGCCTCTGCCATACTTTTTTTACTTGAGAGACAAAAAGTCTTAGTAGAAGGAGCAGGAGCAGTAGGTGTAGCTGCTTTGTTACATGATAAAATAGATTTACCTAAAGGCTCAAAAGTAGGTGTAGTACTAAGTGGAGGCAACATTGATGTGACCATGCTTTCTCTCATCATAGAAAAAGGCTTGATGAAGTCTGCACGTAAAATGAAACTACAAGTCATCTTAGTAGACAGACCAGGTGCACTACAAGATTTCACGGACATACTCACTAGCATTGGAGCAAACATCGTACAAATAGGCTATGACAGAACTTCAACAGACCTAGAGTTTGGCGATGCCCATGTCTCTGTTTCTTTAGAAACTAAAGGTGAGGAGCATCAAGCGTTTATACGGGAGAAGTTAAAAGAGAGTAGTTTTTCTTTTAAAGAAGAGCATTAAATGCAAGCATCAGAATGAAGACTTTTAATGGGTAAAATTCCACCTAATATTCCATTGTTAATTTTACTCTCATACCACCTAACAATACCATCCCAATGTCTCTTTACTGTTTTGGCTGCTTTGATCATGGGGTCCAGTCTTGAATGTGTAGCCCAGTAGTACCATTTGTTTAAATAGCTTGTGAACTCTTCTTCTGAGTTTGCCTGATAGATATCTTGAAATGACTGTCTAGTGTCAACAAAAGGAGTGCGTAATGGAAATCAAGAAAAATTATTAGATATGGTATGCTATCGACTCTAAATCAGCGGGGTAGACCGAAAAAGGTCTTGAATTGGGTAACAAAAAATAATGCATTTAAAAAGGGTAAGATGATGATAGCCATAGACCTAGGTTCAAACTCATTACGTGTGTTGGAGTATGACTGTAGTATGCAAGAAGCAACTTTTACCTATGAAAAAGTAGTAAAAACTGCAGATGGGTTAGTAAAACATGCTTTCATAAATGAGGAGGCCGTAGCTAGGGTAATCGTCGCCATAAAAGAAGCACAGGCTAAGACAAACTTTGCAGGGCATAGCATTAGAGCTGTGACCACAGAAGCAGTAAGAAGAGCATCTAATTCTGATGAAGTCTTGAATCAGATACAAAAAGAAACAGGTGTTTCTTTTGAGATTATCTCTGGAGATGAAGAAGCTAGGTTAACTTTAATGGCAGTAAAAAATAGATTGGGAAAATTGCACTATGCTTCAGATACTTTTGCGTTAGTAGACATAGGTGGAGGGTCTACTGAACTTATATTTCATTATGCTGACAAGACGTTGAGTAAAAGTTTTCAAGTGGGTATTGTGACTATTGCACAGAGTTATGAAAATTTGGAGATTATTGAAAAAGCTTTGCCACGTGAGATGTTAGATATGCAGAGGTTTTGTGCCGAGGTATATGCAACAAAAGGAAAACCAAGTTCTTTTGTAGCCACAGCAGGTACACCTACTACAGTAGTAGCTATGAAACTAGGGTTTGATTATGAAAGCTATGATGCACAGAAAATCAATGGGACTTTACTAGAAAAAGAAGAACTAGGTTTCTATCTTGAAAAGTTACTTTTCATGTCTTTTGATGAGCGTGAAATAGCAGTAGGTACAGGAAGGTCTGACCTTATAGCCACGGGGATACTTATCTATAAACAACTCTATAAAATACTAGAATTTAGTACTTGTGTGGTTGTAGATGATGGACTACGTGAGGGTGTGGCTTTGGGTTTTTGCAATAAACTCTAACCTTTTTTTGCTATAATCAAACAAAATATAACAATGGAGCGTGTAATCATGCAAATGTCTGGTGCACAAATGGTGTGTGAAGCAATTATCGCTGAGGGTGTTACAACCGTATTTGGTTACCCTGGTGGGGCTATCATGCACGTTTATGATGAAATTTACAAACAAGATGGGTTTGAGCATATCTTAAACCGTCACGAACAAGCTTCTGTTCACGCTGCAGATGGGTATGCACGAGCCACTGGTGATGTGGGAGTAGCAATGGTTACTTCTGGGCCTGGGTTTACCAATGCGGTTACAGGACTAGCAACGGCATATATGGATTCTATTCCTTTGCTTGTCATCTCTGGGCAAGTACCTTCTCAACTTATCGGAACAGATGGTTTTCAAGAGATTGATGCAGTAGGTATTTCACGTCCTTGTACCAAACACAACTTTTTGGTGCGTTCGCTGGAAGAGCTTCCTCGTGTGCTTAAAGAAGCATTTTACATAGCACGTTCTGGTCGTCCTGGTCCCGTTCTTGTAGATATACCTAAAGATATTACTGTGGATATTGGTGAGTTTATTTACCCTGATTCTGTAGATATTCCTACCTATAAGCCTACCTATAAAGGCAATAAAAGACAGATAGAAAAAGCAGTCTCTGCGATGAAGTCTGCTAAAAAACCTTTGCTTTACATAGGTGGTGGAGTTGTCCTTTCAAATGCAGCCTACTTAGTAAGAGAGTTAGCCAAAAAGACACAGATACCAGCAGTTGAAACATTGATGGCAAGAGGAGTTTTGGGGGCTTCTAACCCTTTACTTCTTGGTATGCTTGGAATGCATGGAAACTATGCTTCAAATATGGCGATGTCTGAGACAGACTTGGTTATCTCTTTGGGTGCTAGGTTTGATGATAGGGTTACAGGTAAGCTTTCAGAGTTTGCCAAATATGCAGAGATTATCCATGTAGATATAGACGCAGCAAACATAGGTAAACTGGTAGATGTTGATTATCCTATAGTAGGAGACATCACTGAAGTAGTAAATGCTATGATGCCACAACTAGATGACATAGATACAGACAGGTTTGAAGCTTGGAGGAACATCTTAAAACGTTATGATGAACTGCATCCTCAATCTTATGTTGATTCAGATGAGGTCATAAAGCCACAGTGGGCTATTGAGCGTATTGGACAGCTTGTGGGTGAAGATGCGATTATTACTTCTGATGTTGGACAGCACCAAATGTGGGCAGCACAACATTTTCCTTTTGACAGACCTCGCCAATGGATAAACTCTGGAGGACTAGGAACTATGGGCTTTGGTTTTCCTGCAGCCTTAGGTGTTAAAAAAGCATTCCCCGAAAAGACAGTTATCAACATAACAGGAGATGGGTCAATACTTATGAATATGCAAGAGTTGGTAACTGCTGCAGAGTACAAGATACCAGTGATTAATATGATACTTAATAACCATTTCTTAGGTATGGTAAGACAGTGGCAGACATTCTTCTATGAAAAACGTTATGCAGAGACAGATTTGTCTTTTCAACCAAACTGGAAGGCTCTTGCTGAAGCCTGTGGAGGCATAGGCTATGAT
>CAZEUM010000161.1:0-3483 GCA_964514765.1 uncultured Sulfurovum sp. | reverse complement strand
CCGAATATGCAGAAATAGTAGCAGATAAAATCAAACCAGAAATGACAGATGACATCTACAAATACCTAAACTTCAGCAAAGTTTCCAAAGAAGAACTTGTTGCGATGGTTGAGTAGGTTTACTTTATTATTAGAGATTCTCTTGACGGTGCCAAACAAAGGATAATTGTGTGTTTTAGTTGAGGGTGATTGGTTACAATATCTTTACTTCTTTTTTAAGTTGTATTTCCAGTTTTTTGATATGTTCATAGCTTATTACCCCACTAAGTGAATACCCAAATTTTTGATGCTGTGATTTTGTTCATAATCAAGGCAGATTTTCGAAGGACTCGCCTTAGCGAATTCGAGAAAATCTAACGCATAGAATATATTCTTATATCTATTTATTGGTTTAGAGAGGGTTAATATGACAAACTTCTAGGGTTTCTTCTGAGAAGTCAGTGTTGCTTAAAGGCAATGTAACCGTGATGAGGCTTAGTGTTTTTGTTGTCATTGTATTATTTCCAATATGTTATATTTAGGGGTATGGTTGCTTTTAAAGTGACTAGTCACGTGAACTGTCTGTTGACAAGCATTAAAACGCAGTGCAAGCGAGGCACTAAATATCGAGTTATAAGATGATACCGCGTCAGTGTAGTGCAAGGAGCTTCTGCTCTATATGTGTCCTGTTGATGATGATGCTGTTTTATGTGGGGTGAGAGAGTAGGCAAGTTTATAGTACTGGTAATTGATATCATATCTACTCAACTTGTGTAGGGTTGAGTACATCGCAATGACTGCTAGCGAAAAGTACTGCTTGGTATAGCTGCGTAAGTGTTTCATACGCTAATTGTATTGAAAATATTATTAGAAATCCCCTTTAGTAAGAAAATTACGACTAGCGTATAAGCGTAAGAAGCCAAATATTTATAAAATACATCACAACACTAAAACCTAGCATCATTACTATAAAATAAAAAGATTTTTTAGATTTTATAATATCTAAAAATTTATTTGTTCCTACTTCTTTGACGGTAAATATGAACAATACCCAACCTCCAATACTACCTGCTAAAGCAAGCCCTGAAGCACCTAATGGATGCATGAGTAAGAGTGAAAAAGTTACAGAAGTGATGAGAGCATAAACTGCGATTTTTGCAGCCTTTAAATGTCTGTGTGAGGCATAGAGAAAAAGTGAGAAGAGTTTAGCAAGACCAAAAGGAAGTAGACCTAGCATGTACATTTGAAGTACTTGTACGGTTTGGGTAGTTTCAATGATGGTAAATTTACCTCTTTCAAAAAGCAACCATACGATGGGTTCTGCTAGTAAAATGCCTCCTAGCATGGCAGCACCTAGTAAAAAGGAAAGTAGCCAAAATGCTTGTGTTAAGTTGGCATAAGCCTCTGATTCATTATGGTTCTTTAGTGCTTTTGAAACAGCAGGAAAAAGTACAGTAGCCGTGGCTATGGCTATAATAGCAAGAGGCAGTTGAAAAATTCGGTTAGCATAAAAAAGAAATGAAACAGAACCCGTTATAAGAAAAGTGGCAAGTATGGTGTCGATGAAGGCAGATATTTGTGCTGTAGAGTTTCCTAAAATACCAGGTAAAAAAAGAGAATTAAAATGTTTTTTCTCTTCTTTAATATCTTTTTCTTTTCTGTATTTCCATCCACCTATAAAAAGCTTGTGTAAGTTAAACTTCTTTAAGGCGATGAGGTGAACCAAAACTTGTAGTGTTCCACCTATGAGTACAGCAAAACTCAAAGCATAGGCAACGGACCTTGGGTCTTCTTTCATGTAGAGGTAAAGTGCTGCAATCATAGAAATGTTGAGCAGAGATGTGGACAAGGCCGTGGTTGCAAAGTGTTCTTTGTATTGTAGTAGTGTTGCTAGAAAGGTGACAATGAAAATAAGGTCAAGGTACCAAAAATTGATGGCAGTAAGTGTAGAGGTTTTGCGTATAAGGTCAGGACTCCAACCCCATGCAAGAAGTTTTGTAATGGGTTCTGGAAAAAAGGTGATGAGTAGAGAAAAAGCCATTAAAAAAAGTATAAATCGTAAAAATATAGCTGTAGCAAAGATACCTTTTTGTTTTGAAGCAATGAAAGAAGGCATAAATGCTTGCGTAAAAGCCCCTTCTGCAAAGATACGACGAAAAAGATTAGGAAGTTTAAAGGCAACAAAAAACATGTCTGACCAAAGGGAAGCTCCAAGGGCAGAAGCCATGAGTACATCACGTCCTAAACCTGTTACCCTAGAAAACAAGATACCAAAGCTGTTGGTAAAGATAGATTTTAATTGCATAATACTCTTTAGTGTTAGATTGGAAGTATTTTAGCGTAAAGTGGGTTATTGTTTATAACGATAGTCTTCGTCTCTATGGATGGTAATTTTATCTGTGCCAATGATTTCTCTTAGTTTTCGTATGTTATGAACGTAGTGTGGCATCACTTGGCATCTGGTCAAATTCCCAAATATTTTGAATCTCCTCGGGAATAATTCCCCGACCCTTGGGTCAGGATATGTCTTTATAGCTAAAAAGTACTCTTAAGTGCCTGTGTGTGGGTGTTTGGGGTGCTTTTTTGGGGTTTTGTTGTGCAGTGGGCTCGAAATAGTTTCTTTTTCTATCCACTCCAAGTAGAAAGTATTGGCACCGAGTAGGGGTATCATAATAATTTCTGGCACTTCATATGTATGTAAGATTTCAATCTCTTTTTTTATCTCTTTAAAAAGTGATTTCTTAGTTTTCATACAAAGTTCTAGCTCATCTGCTACTATGATTTTCCCCTGCCATTTATAGGTACTTTTTATATGTGAAGACTGCACACAAGCGATGAGTTTCTTTTCGAGTAGTATTTGGGTGATTATTTTGGCATTTTCGTCTGTATCGGTTGTGGTACTTATAATACAGTAGTCAGAGGCTTTCATGTTTAACCTTATTTTTCAAAGCATTGATAGATTGCATCATTATCCTTTTGTTGCTATAAGTGTACAATAGAAGAAATATGAGGGAACTTGAATGAAAAAGCTAATAGTGCTAATCTTACTGTTTGGCATAATGTTAGCTGCCAAAGACTATAGAAAAAATAATGAAGCTATTTCTGTTATAAATACCTTGGTGAAAAAATATGATTTTGAAAGAGCATATTTGGAAAAACTTTTTTCACATGTCAAAGTACAAAAAAGTGCCTTAGGTGTGTTTCTCCCTCCTAAAAAACGTCCTAAAAGAAAAGATACAGGCAGCAAAGAACAAAAAGCCAAAACAAAAAGGCATTACAATAAATACGGTCTTTGGGAACGCTATTCTAGGCATAAATTAAGTAACAAACGTATAAATGATGGTGTAGCTTTTTTAAAAAAATACGAAACAACCTTTGCAAAAGTAGAAAAAAAGTATGGCGTACCTAAAGAGTATATAGCAGCTATCATAGGCGTAGAATCTGCTTACGGTAAAAATGTAGGGAAATATCCTGTTTTTGATACACTCAGTACTTTGGCTTTTGA
>CAZEUM010000160.1:0-3487 GCA_964514765.1 uncultured Sulfurovum sp. | reverse complement strand
TTGACCAATGGTTAGGTGGACACGAAACACTTAAAATGAAAGTAAGACTTCCTTTAGAGCTTACTAAACAACTGGACTCCATGAAAATCAAAGCAACTACACTTGGTGGTGGTTATTCTGCTCAAGCAGACGCTCTTAAGCATGGTATTACTAAAGCGTTGGTAGAGTTTGAACCAACATTTAGAGCTATCTTAAAACCAGAAGGTTTACTTACTCGTGACTCTAGAGTTGTTGAGCGTAAGAAGCCAGGTAAGAAAAAAGCAAGACGTTCTCCACAGTTCTCGAAGCGTTAATATTTCTTCAGAAAAATATAGTTGGGACTGCCTTGCTATTATTTTTCGGAGACTTCAATTTAGTATAAAATATCCTATAGTCACAAAGAGGGTAGCAAGCGTTACTCTTTTTATAATAACAGCAATATTGTTTCCTATTTGACAAGAACTGCATTGTCTATATTTTTTTGCTTCATATTGAGCATAGAAAAAAAATCCTATCATTAGAGCAAAGACAAGAGGAAAAGCAATTTTATTGAAAGTTATAATATGCTCCATAGTCTCAGTTGAAAATGAAAATAAGGGGCTAAACAAGCTTAGTCCCATAGCTACTAAAAGTTTATTGGTAAAACTTACAAAATAATCTTTTTTAGAAAATGTTGGACACGCAATATCAGTAGCTAAGGGAGTTAACCCATTGCATGCTAGATGATCAAGCATAGTTTCTTTTTCTTTTTTCCCTAGTTTGTCTAAAAGGTTTCCCCCAAAGGTATAATCAATTTTTCGCTGAAGCATAGAAGCCAATTTTTTATCTGATATATCTATATTCTGTGCTTGTCCTTTACGATTTTCATAGATAATTTTCATGTTCTCATATCTGTTGACCGTAAATTCAAGACCAGGATAATACGTAGTTGTCTCTTTAGATTCAAATTTTCCTGATTGTGTTAATCCTCTAGGGTTTATAAGCTCCCAATACTCTTCTTCTTTTTTAATGATAATGATATTATATGGGTAAGCTATTTGTATGGCGGCCATAGCATGCATATGGTGCTCTTTCATAGTATCTTTCATATCTTCTATAATATCCCCATAAGGTCTGGTTAAACATGCGAACATCAGTAGAAATGCTATTTATTCTAGGGTCAGGATAGACAAGCAGTTTTTGTACCATTAAGAAACCTTTTAAAAAATATTTATAAAACCAATAGCAAAGTATATAAGATTTTAAAAATATTTTGAGAAGAAGTTAGAACAAGGAAGTACCTTGTTCTTTTATTGAGTATTAGTGACTTTTCATAACAACAATAATCATTTTAATGTTTATGTGTACAAATCTGATAAATTGCCAAATTACACAAGTTCTAAAAAATTTAACCATTGGAGTAGGCACCATAGTTGTAAAGTTTTGATTATATGGTTTAATTACATCTTCAATTTTTTGCATATTTATTCCTTTTTAGTATGTATATTAAAATCTAATTCCCTGATTATTCAGGAATTAGAGACCAGCCTAGCTTAAGTTTTGCTTTGTAGATAAACAAGTGGTGGAGTACATGCTTAATCCAGTGTCCAGCAAGACCAATCTCACCAAATGTATAACGAAGGTCTCTTCCTAGTCCTGGGTATTTCTCAAAGTCAGGAACAACAGGGTAAACAGTAAGTACCGCGGCAGTACCACCTGTAAGACCTTTACCCGCAGAAGCGACACATGCTGCACCCATTTTAGCCATAGATGCTTTGTGTAATTCTGCGTCTTTACCTTTTTCAATCATGTCACAAACAGAACGTGCAACGGCTTTACCAATGATACCTGAGGGCATACCAGTTCTTGGTGGTGTTGGGTTAATTGGTGTTCCATTTGGAGAAGACATAGGTTTAGATATAGGGTGTGGTGGTGCAAATGCAATACCACAAGCAAACATATTGGAAAATATTGGGTTTTGGTATGTTTCAGGCCAATCAGAAGCTTTCCAATTTTCATAAGCACCCGCATCGTATTTTGCATCTACTTTCATAAATCCATTTGTTGCAAAGATAGTATCTGTTATATCTTCTCCCCCTTTGTCATAAACCTTAAGACCAACACCAGCAAATGGTGGGATAAGCATAGCAAAGTCAAACTCTTCTTCACCTGTGCTTCCATCAAGAAGTTCATACTCAATTTTCCCTGTTTCAACTTTAGAAACGTGAGCACCAATAATCCATGGAATTCCTCTTTCTGAGTAGAGTGACTCAGCAAATAATTTAGAAGATACTGCATAACCACCACGATTCATATGAAGTCCTCCAATACCAAAGTCTCCCAAGAATGATTCATTAGATATCCATTTGATATCTACCATGTCTCTTACGCCTGCTTTTTTGGCTTCATGTTCAATGTTGAAAATATATTCAAAAGCAGCACCTTGACAAGTACACAGCCCATGACCTGTACCTACAAGGATTTTTTGTCTTTCTCCTGCTTTTGCTTTTTCAAAAATTTTTCCAAGTTCATCATTGGCATGTACAGCATGGTCAGCCGTACAAACTGAAACTGTGTTCCCACTTAGTCCACCCTTACCATCACCTAAACCTTCTGTAGCATCAAAGTTTAGTTTTGGTCCTGTTGCATTGATAAGGTAGTCATATTCAAGTTCTTCTGTTTGACCATTTTTATCTTGACTTGTATATTCAATAGTTATATATTCTTTATCTCCATTTTTATTGCCATGGGGATGAATAGAGACAGCTTTTGCTTGCCTAAAGTCAATACCAGCTTTTTTATAGATGGGAGCTAGTGAAAAAACAACGTCTTCCTTTTGCATCTGTCCTACGCCTACCCAAATATTAGAGGGTATCCAGTTCCATTGTGAGTTTGGAGTTACCACTACTACTTCATGCTTGCTACCTAGCCATCTTTTTGCAAATGTTGCAGCGGTATGACCTGAAACACCTCCGCCCATTACTATTAATCGTGCCATAATTTTCCTTTTAAAAAATTTGTTCGTTTCAATTTTAGGATAATAATATTTAAACGAATGTTAAATTTATGTTAATTAATTAAATTTATGTAATTAATATATTTTATTGACTTTAGTTAGCATATTGTAAAGATAAAAACACAGTTAGTTAAATAGGAAATATGCTAAACTCTATTTTAACTTTAAGAATCAATAAATAAAAAGGCATGTTTCTAAAAATGATGTTTCTAAAATGGGTGAGTATTGTACTGTGTATGAGTATTTTTACACATGCTTCTGCTTGGAATTCTCCACATTGCAGTGAAAAAATAAAATCAAATACACTTTTTTCTTCTTTTAACGCACCTTTTAAACATTTAGACCCTGTTATCTCTTATAACAAGACAGAATCTCTTATTTTAAGTCAAATTTATGAACCAATATTAGGCTATAACTATTTGAAACGTCCTTATGTTTTAGAGCCTTTGACCCTCACAAAGATGCCCAAAATTGTCTACTTGGATAAAAACAAAGAACAGATAGATGAAGAGA